>SFDP01000015.1 GCA_004558185.1 Lachnospiraceae bacterium
AACGTAGGCGTAGCGGGCTACGCTGAGGATTTTTGTCCTGTGCTATCGGGAAAATAGACAAGTGATATGGTGTAGTTAATTTAAAACCGTTGCACTAGAGATACTTGCGTTTCAGTAGAAATACTGGTGTAGGTATCTTTTTTGTTTATCCGATGAGGAGCCTTCAGGGAAATTCCATTACTTGCCACAAAGGCGAATCATGAAGTATTATGGATAAATAAGATTGCAGACTGTTCCTGTGGAAATTTTGCAATAATTCCCTGGTATGCCGATGAGGTAAAGGGTGACAAGTTAAAGGAATTACTCTAAGAGAGGGTATGGATGAAAGAGAGTAGATGAGTTGGTGATAGAAGAAAGGGCAGATTCTATCCTTTAATGAGGGGGCTTTTGACCCTAATATCATCAATGTGGCTATAGTGAAATAAAGAATTACAAATGAGGAAATCATAATGAAGCTACGTTATATGGTGATTTTTTTGTTCATCGGACTTGCCCTTTTTGGAATGCTTGCCGTTAAACAAAAATTAAAACAGGAAACACAGCGGCTTAGAGAAGAGAATGAATATCAGGGACTTTCCATGTCGGGAACTGTACTGCTGGATGTAGAAAGGATTAATTTGATTTCTGCAAAGGGAATCTTATCTTCGGAGATTACGGAGAAGGATGTGTTTAACCTGGAGGCCTTTGTTGAGCAGGGAGGAGCCTCCACCATCAGTGAATACCTGGAGGCTTATTATCGGGTAAGAACAGCACTCAATGAACAATGTATGTTTTATGAAATCATGGACGTGGAAAAGACGGTAGAGGAGGTAAGTGGTGCTCCGGGAACCTATGTAGAGATAATCTTTCAAAATCCACATACCTTCCGGTTCGCACAGCAACGGGATTGGATAATGGAGGAGACGAGACATCTCCTTTTTAATGCGGAGGATGGAACACTGTGGTATGGCACCGATCCCGGCAGCTTCTCTTACTGTGCAATATATTCCAATGAGGAAAATTCCTACCGGAAAGATAGTGATTTTATCAGTCTGGTGGAAGGAGAGTACAGTTGGTGAGTGCAGCGGCTGGGCATGAGAGGCAGTAATAGGAGCGATTCTGAATTCAATTATTATGGATAAATAAGATTGCAGACCGTTCCTGTGGAAATTTTGCAATAATTCCCTGGTATGCCGATGAGGTAAAGGGTGACAAGTTAAAGGAATTACTAAGAGACGGTATGGATGAAAGAGAGTACATGAGATGGGGATGGAAGAAAGGGCAGATGAATGAATGACCGTTTTATTCAAAAAATAAAAATAGACTGGACAAAAATAGAACCACACAGCTATCTTCGGGAAATTCCTGCACTGCAATTTGAGGATGAGCTTGAACTGGAAAGAAATATCACGTTCTTTGTGGGAGAAAACGGGACAGGAAAATCTACTCTTTTGGAAGCAATTGCAGTGGCCTATGGATTCAGTGCAGAAGGGGGAAGCAAAAACTATGCGTTTTCTACTTATGATTCCCACTCTGAACTGCATGGAGCAATCCGGCTTTCCAGAGGATTTCAAAAACCCACATGGAGTTATTTTTTACGGGCAGAAAGCTTTTATAATGTGGCAAGCAAAACAGAAGAATACCGAAAAGATGCTTTACTGCCCGAACAGATTTATTATGATCGCTTTGGGGGAAAGTCCTTTCATCACCAGTCCCATGGAGAAAGCTTTCTGGCACTGGCTCAGGGCAGCTTCAAGGCTGGCGGCCTATACCTCTTAGATGAGCCGGAGGCTGCCCTGTCACCTCAAAGACAACTCACCCTGCTATTGGAAATGTATCGGTTGGCCAAACAGGGAGCACAATTTATTATTGCAAGCCATTCTCCTATTCTTCTGGGGATTCCCGGAGCGCAGATTCTATCCTTTGACGAGGGTGTTATTCATGAGTGTGGATATGAGGAAACAGAAAGCTATCAGGTGACGGAGATGTTTATGAACAATCGGGAGTATTTATTGAAAAGACTACTGGAAGAATGAGCAGCAATCATAACTGCCATCAACATGACAGCAAGAGCCTGTCTAAAGCATATAATGCTGCATCTATGGCAGTGTGGCGAATGGCAATCTTGCTTTCATTTTTTCATTTTATGTAAAAGCCTTAACTTGAAAGCCCGGATTTTAGCGGCATGACGGCTGGTCATCATAACACCGAGAATCATCATTCCAAGTGTGATTCCTTGGCATAGACCACCTACAAAGTTATCTGTATTATCAGTAAACAATAATATCATATAGATAACTCCTGCAATAAAACCCACTATAAACAGTAAGTGCATACGCTTGGTTAATTTTCTTTTTTCCTCATTGCTGTAATCTGCAACTTTTAATACGGTATCCTTCAATTCTTTATCCATTTTCATAGCATTCCTTTCTCCATCTAATAACTCTCGAAGACTCACACTAAAATAATCAGACATTTCAACAAGAATATCCAAATCAGGCAAATTACTTCCTGTTTCCCATCTTGAAACAGTCCGGCGGGACACTCCAAATTGTTCGGCCAACTGTTCTTGCGTCAACCCTCTTTCTTTGCGAAGTTCTTTAATAAAACGCCCTATCTTTATTTGATTCATGGTTGCTCGACCTCCTTATACACATAGTATATCGCCTATTGTATCACATTTACAGGACACAAAGTGAGCATTTCTTATCATTTTGCTTATGGGACAAGGTGTGTCTTATCATAATCACCGACAGATAATAAAGTCATAGTCCATACTCAGGACAATCCCCGGTTACCTTAGGGCTTTCAGCAATGAAAGTCCTTTTTTAGTCTAATAATGATAAAACATACAAAAACAATTAAAATACTTTGTAAACTTTGCTCGAAAAGAACGCAAAGAATCAAAAAACAAAACAAATCAATCGAAAAGAACATAAAATTGACGACAAATAGCTTTTGATATATAAAAACATACAAATAAATCATATAAGCAACAAAATGATCATATAAATAGATTGAAAAATGTAGTTAACGAACATATAATTGAATCACATAAAAACAAAACGCTCAAAAAATTAATAAAAAGGAGGGAAGGAATGAGCAAAATTAACGAAATCACAAGGGAAAGCTGGATTATGGGAACTTTCCCTGAGTGGGGAACATGGCTGAATGAAGAAATTGAAAATGAAGCTGTTTTACCCGGCACCGTAGCCATGTGGTGGCTGGGCTGTACAGGAATGTGGTTCAAAACTCCCGGGGGAGCCAATATTACCGTAGACCTATGGTGTGGAAATGGAAAAAGAACTCATGGCAACGGGAAAATGGCGGTGGGGCATCAAATGGCAAATATGTGTGGAGCCAGAGCGATGCAGCCCAACCTGCGGGCGGTTCCTTTTGTTATCGATCCTTTTGCGGTCAAAGCAGTGGATGCGGTATTGGCAACTCACTATCATCAGGATCATATGAGCCCGGAATTTGCAGCACATATTATCCAGAGTGGGATGACCACTACAGATGAAAATGGGAAAACGATACCGGTTCCTTTCATTGGACCCCAAAAATCAGTAGAGCTGTGGTGTAAATGGGGAGTGCCGAAGGAAAGGTGTATAACTGTAGTGCCGGGGGATACCATAAGGATTAAGGATTTGGAGATTATAGCTCTGGATTCTTTTGACAGAACCTGTCTGGTTACTACAGATTCTACGGGAGCGGACAGAGAGGAACTGACAGGAGTATGCCCTACCGATATGGACGAAAAAGCGGTTAATTATCTGATCAAAACTCCGGGAGGTAATATTTATCACAGCGGTGACTCTCATTATTCCATTTATTTTGCAAAACATGGAAAGGATTATGATATTGATGTTGCTTTCGGCTCCTATGGAGAAAATCCTATTGGAATGATGGACAAGATGACCTCCTGCGATATTTTGAGAATGGCAGAAGCGCTTAGATGCAAGGTGGTTATCCCGATACATTACGATGTATGGACTAATTTTATGGCTGATATTAATGAGATTCGGGTGCTGTATGAGATGAAAAAGGATCGCCTCGATTACCGGTTTCACCCCTTTTTCTGGGAGGTGGGAGGCAAGTATGTATATCCCGCCGACAAGGATAAAAAGGCGTACCATCACAGAAGGGGATTTGAAGATTGCTTCGAGGCACCTCAGAATATTCCCTTCAGATCTCTGCTGTAATATCGGAAAGGAGGATAGGGAATGTTACGTGACTTTGTAGAAAGCCGGCATTATAAGTTTGCACAGAGTGCTTCTGACTGGCGGGAAGCCATTCGCATGAGCTGTGAAAGTCTGGAAGCAGATGGAACGGTAGATGAAACCTACAAGGAGGAAATTATCGCCTGTCTGGAAAAGTATGGTCCCTATATTGTCATTATGCCTAACGTAGCACTTCCGCATAGTCAGGAGGGGGCAAAAGGGGTGAATAAGACGGCAATTGGTTTTATGAAGCTGGAAGAACCCATTTCCTTTGAAGAAGGAGATTCCCAAAAGGAGGCGCAGTTATTCTTTACACTGGCTTCCTGTGACTCCAATCAGCACTTGAACAATATGATGAGGCTTTCAGAGATGCTGATGAACGAAGATATAGTTAAAGCACTGGAAAAAGCAAAAACACCGGAGGATTTACTGAAGATACAGAAACAATACCTGGATTAAGTAGCTGAAAAACAGAATTTTTCACTGACTTATTTAAGCAATAGAACAGGCAAGGCCTGCTCTATGCAAGGGGATTAAAATGAAAGGAGTGAATTATGGATACTTTAATGAAGATATGGAGTTATTTTTCCACTAACATACTGCAGCAGCCCGCATTTATGATTGGTTTGATTGTAATGCTGGGATACATTTTATTGAAAAAACCATGGTATGATGTGCTGGCGGGGGTGATTAAGGCTGTTGTGGGCTACATGATTCTGGCGGTGGGCTCAGGTGGCCTGGTCAGCAATTTCAGGCCGGTTCTGGTAGGATTAAAGGATCGTTTTAATCTTAATGCAATGGTGATCGACCCCTATTTTGGACAGAATGCAGTGACTGCCGGAGTAGAAGAAGTATTTGGCAAGAGCTTCGGAGATGTAATGATTCTTCTTTTAATTGCTTTTATTGTAAATATTCTCCTGGTTCGTTTCGGCAAGCTGACGAAGCTTCGCGCCTTGTTTACTACCGGGCACGTTCAGGTACAGCAGGCTTCTACGGCCTATTGGCTGATTGCCTTTGCGCTTCCGGGGCTGTTGGCACAAAATGTTGCATTACTGATCGTTATGGCAGTCCTTCTGGGAGCTTATTGGGCAGTGGGCTCTAATTTAATTGTCAAGCCCTGTCAGGAATTGACTGATGGAGCAGGCTTTACTTTGGCTCATCAGCAGATGTTCGGAATTGCACTCAACAGTTGGCTTGCAGAAAAGCTGTTTGGTAAGAAAAAGGAGGGAAAAGAGGTTAAAAAAATCGAAGATATTCAGCTTCCCGGTTTCATGTCTATCTTCAATGAAAATATGGTTTGTACCTCCATACTGATGTTAGCCTTTTTTGGAGCAATACTGGTGGTGCTGGGCAGAGACTATCTGATTGCGGGAGGTTTTCTAAAGGAAACGGAGAGTATGCTCTTTTTTGTCATCAAAACCTGTCTGAATTTTGCAGTATATCTGGCGATTCTTCAGTTGGGAGTAAGAACCTTCGTAACGGAATTAACTCAATCCTTCCAGGGAATTGCGGACAAGCTGCTGCCCGGCTCTGTTCCCGGGGTAGACTGTGCGGTTGCCTTTGGATTTGGCTCTGCCAATGCGGTTCCTTTGGGCTTTCTGGCAGGTTTTGCAGGACAGATCATTGCCATTATAGCCCTGATTTTCCTGCAAAGTCCGGTACTGGTTATTTGTGGATTCGTTCCTGTATTTTTTGATAACGCAAGCATCGCTATTTTTGCAAATGAAAAGGGCGGTATTAAAGCAGCTTTAATTCTTCCCTTCCTTTCCGGTCTGGCACAGGTGTTTGGTTCTGCGTTAATTGCAGGCTGGGTTGGCATGGCAGCCTACGGCGGTTACCTTGGTATGTGGGACTGGGCGGTAGTATGGCCGGTAATGACCGTTGTGATGAAATATTTAAGCTATGTGGGTGTGGCCATTGTGGCCATCATATTACTGGCTATTCCGCAGCTTCAATATCGTAAGGATAAGGAAGGCTATTTCCTGATTACTGAGGATTACGAAGCGTACAAAGAATTAAAGGCAAAAAGAGCAAAATAGTGAATTAGCATTGAATTTTATGTTCGTTTTGATTACTATGATAAGTAGGAAAAGCGTTCATGGTAAGTGTAATATAGAAGAATGGCAGAGGGAAAATTTCCTCAGCATGACTGTATGAGAATGGAGGAAAATATGGCGAAAGAAAATATGAGCTTCCTGGTATGCTGTGCCAATGGCGCCGGTTCCAGTTTAATGATGAAAATGACGATGCAAAAGGCACTGGATAAATTAAAAATTAAGCCCGGTAAAATACATCATTGTGCTTTGTCCGAGGGGAAAAGTGCAGCTTCCCAGTATGATGTGGTATTCTGTGCCCAGAATTTTAAATCCATGTTTGTTGAGGCTGAAAAGAAGGGGACTGTTGTGATTGGCCTGCGTAATATCATGTCTGTGCAGGAAATAGAGGATAAGCTAAAGGAAAGCAAAATTGCAGAATAACAGGATAGAGCTTTTTATCTGTGACATGGATGGCACTCTGCTGAAAAATGATAAGACCATATCCGAGGAAAACCGGAGAAAAATCAAGCAGATACGGGAGAGGGGAATTCAATTTTCAATTTGTACAGGAAGAATTCAGCCGATGACGGAATATTATCTGAAAGACCTCTCTTTGTCTGCTCCGGTAATTACGGCAAATGGCGCTTTGATCTGGGATCCATTGGATAGAAAAGTTTTGTGGGAAAAACCGGTGGATTTAGAAGAAGCCATGGAGCTATTGCGTTTTTGCCAAATGAGGCGATTGGATTATTGTGCTCTGACCATGGAAGGCAGCTTCTTTTCTCCTGGAAATCAAAGAAGGGAGCGTTTTGAACAATATAATCGGATTGCAGTTGGAAATGGGTATGCACCCATGCGGCTGGAGGAGCTTGATCCCAAATTCGATTGTTTGAAGAACCTTTCAATTTATAAGCTGCTGATTTTGGAAGTGGAGGAAGGACAGCTTGAGGAGGCAAAGGGGTTTTTAAAGGAACTGCCTGATATGGGCTGGACCTCATCAGAGGACAGGCTTTTGGATATTTCTCACAGTACCGTAAGTAAAGGGGAAGGGCTGCTTAAACTTTGTCAGCTAATGAAGCTGGCTCCTGAAAGGGTGTGCGCTATGGGAGATTATGAGAACGATCTTTCCCTGTTTGCAGTGGCAGGTTGCTCAGTGGCTATGGGTAACGGCAGTCAGAAAGTCAAACAAAGTGCTGATTTTATTACCAGAACCAACGAAGAAGCCGGAGTTGCCTGGGCAATAAGTCATTTTCTGAATGAAACTTAAAACGAGGGAGGATGACTTATGAAGAGGGAGAAATCATTTGTAGACAAACGAAGAAAGGAAATACTGGAAAAACTGGTGAGAGAACCGGAACTAAAGGTGGAACAGTTAGCTGCCATGTTTCATGTTTCGCCGATTACCATACGCAGAGACCTCCAGTTTTTGGAGGATCAGAAGCTGCTGACCAGATTTTACGGAGGGGCGGCGCCGACAAAGCAGGCCGGCAGGATTGCCGGGCAGGATGAGGTTTCCCTGTATCGTAACCTGATTGCGCAATATGCGGCAACCCTGGTGGAGGATGAGGATTCTATTTTTATCAATACCAGTCGGAACGCATTGAGTGTAATTCGCTATATAGACAAACAAAATGTGAAGGTGATTACCAATAACGGTCATGCCATCCGCTGCGAGCATCCTGGTGGAGTAAGTGTGTTTTTGACGGGTGGAGAACTGCGCTATCCTAAGGAAGCATTGGTAGGAGAGTTTGCAGAAAGAAATCTATTAAAGGTATATGCCAAGAAAGCTTTTGTGGGCTGCTCAGGAATTTCTCTGGAATGCGGAGTGACCACAGAAAATTCCAACGAAGTAAACTTGAATGAAATTATGCTGAGAAGGGCTACAAAGGCAGCATACATTTTGGCGGATCATACGAAGATAGGGCAAAACAGCAGCTTTAGAACCTGCAGCATTGAGCGGGTAACCCATTTAATTACGGATGAAAAAGCACCTGAGGAAATTCTGGATTCCTTTCGGGAAAAAGGGATAGAGGTGCATCAGGTCAGCAAAAAAGATGTATTTTAATCATTAACCATCAACCATCAATGGGCCGGCACTCTGTCGGCAGCATAAGCATTTATCTGCAAAAATCCCCAAAGAAATAGCCTAAAAAGCTGTGTGTTGTTCCATGGACAATACACAGAGGGATTTTTGCACCCAAAAATAAGAAAATATAGGAGAAAAACAGGATTATGGTAAAGGAAACGATTACAGTAATGAATAAGACAGGGATTCATTTAAGGCCGGCTACAGAGCTTTCCAAAATCTGTGGAAGGTTAAGCTCTGATATTACGATAACTGCAGGAACTAAACAGATTAATCCAAAGAGTGCATTGATGATAGCCAGTGCAGGAATTAACCAGGGAGATACCCTTGAGATACGCTGTGAAGGGGATTCAGAGGAGGCTGACCTTAGACTGGTTCTGGAGGCTATTGCCGGTGGCCTGGGAGAATAGGAGGAAACCATGGGAAATTACACATTAGGCCTTTATGAAAAAGCCATGCCTATGGAACTGTCCTGGGAGGAAAAGCTGGAGGCCGCAAAGGAGGCAGGCTATGATTTTGTAGAAATCAGCATTGATGAAACGGATGAGAAGCTGAAACGTCTGGATATGTCTGAAAAAGCCAGAGAAGAATTGCGAAGGCTGATGAAGGAAACAAAAATGCCCATTGGCACCATGTGCCTTAGCGGTCATCGAAGATATCCTCTGGGAAGCAGCAATCCACAAACCCAAAAACGGGGAATGGAGTTGATGGAAAAGTCAGTGGCACTGGCAGCAGATTTAGGTGTACGGATTATCCAATTAGCAGGCTATGACGTCTATTATGAAGACTCTACAGGAGAAACCAGACAGAGATTTGAACAAAGCCTTCACCGGGCAGCCCATCTGGCGGCGAAGGAAGGTATCCTGCTGGGCTTTGAAACTATGGAAACGGAATTGATGAATACCGTAGAAAAGGCAATGGATTATGTAAAAAGGATAAATTCGCCTTATCTGCAGATATATCCTGATGCGGGAAACATCACCAATGCAGCAGTGGCTTACGGGAAGGATGTTGTGGAGGATTTGCGAAAAGGAGAAGGACATATTCTGGCAGTTCACCTAAAGGAAACGGTTCCCGGAAAATTTAGAGAGATTCCCTATGGAACAGGGCACGTTGACTTCAGGAAAATTACGGAAGCTGCATGGGAGATGGGGGTTCGACGGTTCGTTACAGAATTCTGGCATACCGGAAATCCGGCCTGGAAGAATGAGCTTAGGGAGGCAGTAACCATGATGCGGGGGATTATTGATTTAAGCAATAGGACAGGTAAGACCTGTTCCAGGTATGGGGATTAGATTGAAAAATAAGCTTGATAGCTTATTTTTCAATCCGGGATTTGTGCCGAAGCGTCACAAATCCTTTGATCGCAGAGCCGAGTCTGAAATTCGGCTCGCGTTCCTCAGCTAAACGCTTCGGAATGGGGATTAGAATGAAGATAGAAAAAAAAGTTATTGCCACACTGGCAAAATGCTATGCCATTGCACCTCTGCTTTATGGGGGGAAGGAGCATTTTCTTGTGGCAGCAGAAAAACAGGACCCCTGCTATCTTTTTGATGCAGAAGGGAAAAAAGTAGATAAAATCTGGGATGGCCCGGGAGGGGTAATGACCATGGTACAGGTGCCGGGAACCGCTGGACAGTACCTGTCCACTTATCAATTTTATTCTCCCAACGATTCCGCAGAGGCAAAAATTGTAATCGTCACGCCAAAGGCAAAAGGGGATTGGCAGGTGAGGACACTGGTGAACCTCCCTCATGTGCACCGCTTCGATATTTTACAGCGAAACGGCATTTCCTATCTGTTGGCCTGTACAGTGAAATCCGGGCATCGCTTTAAAGAGGACTGGAGTATGCCGGGCAAGGTATATGCAGCTATCCTGCCAAAGGATTTATCCGGTTTTGATGAGGAACATCAGCTTAAGCTACAGGTGATCAAAGAGGGGATGGTAAAAAATCATGGTTATTACCGAGTAATGGAAGGAGATATCCCTACAGCAATTATTTCCAGCCAGGAGGGTGTTTTCCGCTTTACTCCGCCGGAGAAGGAAAAGGGGAAGTGGACAGTGGAAACCCTGCTGGAAGAAGCTGCCAGTGATGCGGTCTTAGTGGATTTGGACCAGGATGGGGAAAAAGAACTGTGTACCCTTTCTCCCTTTCATGGAAGCCGGGTTTCCATCTATAAAAAAACGGCAAAGAGGTATGAAAAAGTATATGATTTTGCCGGAGGAATGGAGTTTGCCCACGCCATTTATGGGGGACTGTTATGCAACGTTCCCACCTTTGTGGTGGGCCATCGAAAAGGAAATAAGAGTCTTGTGGCAATCCAATATAACAAGGAGAAAGGCATCTATGAGGAAAGCGTGATTGATGAAGGTCGGGGGCCTGCAAATGTATTCCATTATCTTTATCAGGGAAAGGATATTTTAATTGCGGCTAACCGGGAAACGGATGAGATTGCCATGTACACCATAACATAAAGGAGGAAAATTATGCTGGAGAGATTAAAAGAGCAGGTCTATCAGGCAAATATGGAGTTACCCAAAAGAGGGCTGGTTACCTTCACCTGGGGAAATGTCAGCGGCTTTGACCGAGAAACCGGATATTTTGTGATTAAGCCCAGCGGCGTGGAATACGAAAAGCTTACCCCTGAGGATATGGTGGTGATGAACCTGGAGGGAGAAAAAATAGAGGGCAAATGTAAACCCTCCTCGGATACGGCCACCCACATAGAACTGTACAGGGCATGGCCAAAGCTGGGAGGAATTGTCCATACCCACTCCTCCTATGCCACCTCCTGGGCACAGTCGGGAAGGGATATTCCCTGCTATGGCACCACCCATGCAGACTATATCTATGGCCCGGTGCCCTGTGCAAGAGGGCTTACCAGAGAAGAAATTGAAGATGCCTACGAAAAAAATACGGGCAGAGTGATTGTGGAAACCTTTAGACAACGCGGACTGAATCCCCTGCATATTCCCTGCATTCTTTGTACTAAGCATGGCTCCTTTGCCTGGGGAAAGGATGCCATGGAGGCAGTGCACAATGCAGTGGTGCTGGAGGAATGTGCCAAAATGGCCGGTTGGACAGAGCTGCTGAAGGAGGGAGTAGAGCCGGCCAATAAGACGATTATGGATAAGCATTTTTTCAGAAAGCATGGAGAAAATGCCTACTACGGACAGTAGGCAGAGGAGAGAGTAGGAATGGAAAAGATGACAATTCAGGAATTGAAGCGGATGGCCAATCATATTCGCCGGGGAATCCTTACCTCGGTCTATCATGCCGGAGCAGGGCACCCCGGCGGTTCCCTGTCAGCAGCAGAGGTATTTACCTGGCTGTATTTTAGGGAAATGAATATCGATCCCACAAATCCCCGGTGGCCGGACAGGGATCGGTTCGTGCTTTCCAAAGGCCATACGGCGCCGGGATATTATGCAGCCATGGCTTACCGGGGGTATTTTCCGGTGGAGGAACTGAGCACTTTGCGAAAGCTGGGTTCTCCTTTACAGGGACACCCTTGTATGCAGCATTTAGCCGGTGTGGATATGTCTAGCGGATCCTTGGGACAGGGCATATCAGCGGCTGTAGGGATGGCGCTGGCAGGAAAAATGGATAAACGATCCTATCGGGTGTTTACCCTTCTGGGAGATGGTGAGCTCCAAGAGGGACAGGTATGGGAGGCAGCCATGTTTGCCGGACACAGAAAGCTGGATAATCTTTGCGTAATTATAGATAATAATGGACTGCAGATCGATGGAAAAGTGGAAGAAGTATGCTCCCCTTACCCAATAGAAGATAAATTTAAGGCCTTCCGGTTCCATGTCATTTCTGTATTGGATGGAAATGACATGGAGCAGGTGGAAAAAGCCTTTGATGAGGCTAAAACCATACAGGCTAAGCCGGTGGCCATTGTGTTAAAAACGGTTAAAGGAAAAGGAATTTCGTTCATGGAAAACCAGCCTTCCTGGCATGGAAAAGCACCGGATAAGAAGGAATATGAACGGGCTATGCTGGAGTTGGATAAGATACAGGAGGCGCTATGACAGAGAGAAAAAAGATGGCAACCAGAGAAAGCTATGGAAAGGCCCTTTTGGAGCTTGGCCGGGAGCATGAGGAAGTGGTGGTATTGGATGCGGATTTGGCAACAGCTACAAAAACCGGGATTTTTCAGAAGGAATTTCCCCAAAGACACATCGACTGTGGAATTGCAGAATGTAATATGATGGGAATAGCCGCCGGTCTTGCTGCCACAGGAAAAGTCCCTTTTGTCAGTACCTTTGCCATGTTTGCTGCCGGTCGTGCCTTTGAGCAGGTGAGAAATTCTATAGGCTATCCCGGTCTCAACGTGAAAATAGCAGCTACTCATGGAGGGATTTCCGTAGGAGAAGATGGAGCTTCCCATCAGTGTAATGAGGATTTGGCGCTCATGAGAGAGATTCCCGGCATGGTGGTGATCAATCCCGCAGATGGGGTGGAAACGAGAGAGGCGATCAAGGCGGTATATGAACATAAGGGGCCGGTGTATCTGCGCCTGGGGCGTATGGAAGTACCGATCATTCATCGGGAAGGAGAATACAGGTTTACCATTGGAAAAGGGGAACTGTTAAGAAAAGGAAGGGACTTAACCATTGTAGCAACGGGACTGTGTGTAAGCAGTGCCCTGGAGGCTGCTGAAGGCTTGCTTAAGAAGGGGATAGAGGCAGAGGTAATGAATATTCATACCATTAAGCCGCTGGATGAAGAACTGGTGCTTGCTTCTGCAAAGAAGACCGGCAGGGTGGTGACCGTAGAGGAGCATTCTATCCTTGGAGGTCTGGGCAGTGCGGTAAGTGAGGTATTGGCAGAGAACTATCCGGTTAAGGTTCTGCGAATCGGCATCAGAGATACCTACGGGGAATCGGGCAGGGCAGAGCAACTGCTTGAGAAATATAAGCTGGATGGCAAAGGCATTTTGGAGCAGATAGAGGGCTGGTTATCAAGAAGCATTTAATTCTAAACTCAAAATAATGATTCTAACCAAAGCATAAACAAACTTAACCTTTTCTTAATTGTTAGCACTCGATATTGACGAGTGCTAACAATAGTGCTATAACGAGGATTCTCGGAGGTCTCAGCATAATTAGCAAGTTTTGTTGAATGCGCAAATAAAACTACATTTCAATCAATACTTTCCATTTTCCTTTTCGCTTTCCATTTTCGCGAACAATTAACCCTTTTTCCTGCATCTCAACAGTTCTTCTTTTTATTGTTCTCTCTGATTTTCCAGATAACTCAGCAATTCTTTTTTGAGTTGCAGATGGTTCGGTTTTTAAAATTCTTAATATCGCTAATTCTTCTAGTGATAATTCTAAAGTGCCATTTTGGCACTTTAGAACACTTCTTTTGGCACTTTGGCTTGCACTTTTATTTTCAAAATCAATATGTATATATCTATTCTTCAATTCATGCCCCGCATCCATCAACAGGTTTTCAAAAAATTTCTCTAAGAATTTTATTGTAGCATGAATCCCATTTTGCAAATCATTATAATTTGCTCGAACTAAGGCATTTCTAAAATACCATGAGTTCTCAGCAAAAGTCTCATTACTCACATTAAACCCAAAAGTTTTCAAGTATTTTATGATGAAAACTGCTGTGGATCTAGTATTTCCTTCTCCAAACGGATGAATCTGCCATATCCCAGAAGTAAATTTCGCAATATGACGAACAGCTTCTTCTATAGTCAATCCTTCATATGAGAAATTTTTTTCTTGAGAGAAATCATAATCAAGTGTAGCACGAATACTATCGAATGATGCATACATTACTGTATCACCTTTAAGTACCCATTCTTTTTTCGTGATATTGTAATCGCGTATTTTTCCTGCATGACTAAATACACCCTCAAAAAGTTTACGATGAATATTCTGCCACTCTACAGGCGAAAACTGGAAAGTCTTCTCACCAAGTAACTTTGCAATTCTTACAGATACGATATCCGCTTCTTTGGTATCATCTCCTATTTCATTTCTATCTTTACGTTCTTCATAATAGTTATGAATACGCTTATCAGCTTCTGATATTGTAATCTTTCCTTCGATATGGTCCTTTGCAGTTTTAATCAAATAATCAGAAGTCTTAAGTCCATCTACATCCTGAAGACCAATGGCAGTCTTCCAAGCAATGCTCTTATCCTTTTTATCCGGCTCACCTAGACGAATATATTCATTTAATTCTAATTCCCAATTATTATCTGACAAAATATTCACCTCTTTCCCAAATATCATATAATACGCATCTCAAACTTAATTGCTTCGATTTCGAGGCAATTATTATTTTAGTAGCGTTGCCATCTCTACTAATATTCAGCACAGCCAGTACACTGGCGATAAAAATTTATTTTCTATTCTACCATTCCTAACTTATGCATTCAATAAGAAGGCTTTTCAAAAAACTGATTATTCAACAGGTATGACAATGGGGGAGAAAATCGGAAGTAGCAGATAGAGAGCTGGTTATCAAGAAGCAATTAATTCTAAACTCAAAATAATGATTCTAACCAAAGCATAAACAAACTTAACCTTTTCTTAATTATTAGCACTCAATATTGACGAGTGCTAACAATAGTGCTATAACATAATCATACAAAGAAAAAAGCAAAGCATTCAATAGAAGGAGGAATGATTTATGTTAATGCCAAGTATTTTTAATGAAAGTTTATTTGATGATTTCTTCGGTGATTTTGCACATCCTGCAAAGAATGCTGCCAGATATAATACCTCGGCTGCCAATATGATGCGCACAGATATTAAGGAAGGGGAACAGGGATTTGAGTTGGATGTGGAGCTTCCGGGCTTCAATAAAGAAAATCTGGATGTACAGCTTAAGGATGGCTATCTGACCATCAATGCACAAATAGATGAGAACAATGATAAGAAGGATGAAGACGGAAAATATATTCGTAAGGAACGTTATTACAGCTCCTGCAGCCGTAGCTTTTATGTCGGTAAGGAGATCACAGAGGAGGACATTAAAGCCAAATTTGAAAATGGAATTTTGAAGCTGTTTGTTCCCAAAAAGGAGAAGGCAGCAGTGGAAGAAAAGAAATATATTTCCATTGAAGGATAATGAAATTCCCCATAATACCAAACGGTGATTCCGCTCCCTGGCAGACAGTCGTTCTGCCGGGGAGCGGCTTTATTTTGTAATTATTCAGAGCCATACAAATTTTCAATGAAATGAATATCCTGTTTGCATGAATCGACAGTTCATTGCAAATTTATTAGGCGAAGTAATCATTTCTATTTTCTGGACAGTCAGGCAGCAGTTTTGTATAATGAAAATATATGATACCAGGGTCAAAAGGTCTGAACCCACATGAGCTTGCTCAAATGTGGGTGAATGTCCTTGAGACCCGCCAAAATATGAGCTTAAAAGTGGGGGGAGGTTCAATGATAATGTATGGAGGATACAGCTTGCGGCGTTTAGAACTTAAGGATTTTGAGCAGTTGTATGCGCTAATCGAGAAAAGTTTTCCCGAAGACGAATATCGAATCAAGGAGGAACAGGAGGCTCTTTTTTTTCGTAAGGAATACAAGGCTTATGGGCTGGTGGATGAGAATAGTCAGGAAATACAAGCCTTTATTTCCTTATGGCAATTTGAAGCCTTTGCCTTTATTGAGCATTTTGCAGTTAATCCGGCCTGTCGGAATGGGGGGATGGGAAGCAGTGTTCTGCAGGAGGTGCTGAAGAAGCAGGAGGGTATGGTTTGCCTTGAGGTAGAGCTGCCGGAGAATGAGCTGGCCGCCAGACGAATCCGATTCTATCGCCGCAATGGCTTTTATCTCAATGAATTCCCTTACATACAGCCGCCGATATCAAAGGGAAGAAATTCGATTCCCTTAAGAATCATGACCTGGGACAAGCCCGTTTCAGCGGATAGGTTTCAGGAGATCAAAAGCACTCTTTACCAAAAGGTATATGGGGTGCAGTAAAGCCTGGCACAAAATAGAAAGAGAGGCATATCCTATTAAAAAAGAGCCATAGAAAGAGAGGAAAGAATATGTTTTGGGGCTGCTTTTGCGGAGTGCTTTTTCTGGCTATGCTGGTTTTCATTCTTTGGTTGATTCGGTGTAGAAATTGCAGATGATTTTTGATTTGACAGGGGAGCAGTCATCATGCTTCCCTGTTATTGAAATAAGGCTGTGGGTATATTATAATGAAAAGCAAAGGGGGGAAAATTATGGTATTTCAGGCAAAAAACGGAAGAATAAGGATGGATAATACAGAGATGGATTTTGTTGTTTTTGGGGAGAGCAGCAAAAATCTGGTTCTCATACCGGGAATAGGAGATGGACTGAAAACGGTAAGGGGAATGGCACTGCTTTTTTCGATTCTGTATCGTCAATATGCAAAAAGCTATAGAGTTTATGTATTTAGCCGTAAACGAAAGCTGGAAAAGGGCTATACAACTCGGACAATGGCAAGAGATCTGGCCAGAGGAATGAAGGTTATGGGAGTCCAAAGGGCTGATGTGATAGGTATCTCTCAGGGAGGAATGGTTGCTCAATTTTTAGCGATAGACTATCCGGGTCTGGTCAATAAGCTGGTGCTGGTATCTACCACAGCCAAAGCAGGACCAAGAATCAAGCGAAGAGTAGCTAAGTGGATAAAGCTGGTGAAGGAAGGGGATTATCAGGAGCTGATGCTGGACATTGGGGAGAAAATGTATTCCGAAGACTATAGGAGGCGAAGCGGCTGTTTATTCTCCATAGGAGGAAAGCTGCTGTCAGGAGGAGACAGAGAACGATTCTGCACCATGGCCAGAGCCTGTGTTACCCATGATGCGTTGGCTGAGCTGGATAAGATTAAGGCCGAAACTCTTGTCATTGGAGCCGGCAGAGACCGGGTAGCAGGTTCGAGAGGAACTAAGCAACTGGCAGAGGGCTTGCCGGGCAGCAGGTTCATTCTTTATCCTGATGGGGAGCATGGGTTTTATGATGAGGTGAAAGATTTTCACAGGACAGTGCTTAAATATTTAAACCCATAGGAATAGTAGGAATTTGAAATATTTTACAAGTGGAGGTAAGAATGGCTGTAGAGTTGAAGCAATGGAGCTTTGATCTGAAGGAGGACTTGATTCGCATATGCAATCAGGCAGACAGAGCATGGTTATCTGAACGTCTGCCCAACCCTTATACAGCAGAAAGTGCAGACTGGTGGCTGAATATGGTGCAGGAGCAGGAGGGGAAAGACGGTATTTTCCGGGCAATCCTGTCGGAGGGCAAGGTAGTGGGAAATATTTCGGTGGAAAGAAAGGCAGATGTATATGCCATTGACGGGGAACTAGTATAACGGTTCATAAATAACTCGACTATAAACGCAGAATATTTTTTTGAGTGTGCAGTTTCAAAAACGTAGGCGTAGCGGGCTACGCTGAGGATTTGAAACCGTTATACTAGGATACCTTCTCCTGACCGAATACTGGAACCGGGGAATTATGACCAGGGTAGTAGAGGAAATCTGTCAGATTGCTTTTGACAAATTAGAGCTAATCCGCATCACGGCAAATGTATATGAGCCTAATATTGCCTCTGCCAGAGTATTGGAGAAGAACGGCTTTATTTTAGAGGGCAGAATGCGTAAGGCGGTTAAAAAGGCTGACCGGATATATGATGTCTGCATTTATGGGAAGGTAAGATAGTTTATCCCGGCAGAAAAATTGACTGAATGGAAAACTTATACCGAAGCATTGCGATCCGGGAAAGTGCGGAAGATTAAGCTGGAAAACGGTGATGCTTGGGAATGGAGGTAAAATGAGAGAGTGTGTGTTATTGTTTCAATTTGAACAGACAAAGCAGAGGAAGCTGGTAGCTCAGCTTCTGCCGGCCAGATTTAAGGTAAAGGTAGTGGGAGCAGAGGAACTGGACTTCCCGATAGGGTACCTGACAGGCAATAAGGAACTGCCGGTTCGGGAAGAAAAGGGAAAAGAAGGGCAGTCTGCCTCAGAAGAGCCTCAGGGGCATGAACAGGCAGGGGAAACAGCGCCACAGCCGCTGGAAGGGGAAATGCTGGTCATGGCAGGAGTGTCCGGTGACCGACTGAATATGGTTTTGCAGGCCGTTAAAAAAGCAGGAATCGGTCCCATACCCTATAAGGCAGTAGTTACCGAAACCAATCAGGCCTGGACAGCCAGAGAATTGTTTGAAGAATTAAGGAAAGAGCATGAAGCGATGAAGACACAAAATAACGATGGTAAAATGCTGCATGAGCAAAAATGATGGCGAAGGAATATGAGGTTCATTATTGAGCATTTAGCAAAGCAGTTTGAACAAAAGCAGGTTCTTCAGGACATCAGCTTTAGCTTTGAAGAGGGGAAAATATATGGGGTGCTGGGAAGAAATGGTGCCCGAAAAACGACATTGTTTAATTGTCTGAACCAGGATATCGGTACAGACGGTGGTAAATTCTATCTGGAAACGGAAAATGGTTTTCGCAGTCTTTTGTACACCGAATACTACTGAGGAAGGGAGTGATTTTATGGTAATTATCGGAAAACAGCAGAAGGAAATGGCGGCTTCTCAAATGAACGTAAAAACAGCAAATTCCAATCGGAAGAAAACGCTCATAGCTGACGGCGATCTGGAGGAAAAGAGGCTTTATCCCTATAAGCTGGAGAATGGAGTTACGCTGGAGCTGTCCTTTGAGGCAAGGGAAAAGCTGATTGGAATGGAGGCAGCCATGCACAATCTGGAGGTGACTGGTCAGCAGACAGAGGCGATGAAAGAGGAGATAGATGATTTTGGGAAAATCATGACTATTTTTCGTAGGATAGCCAACGGAGATATTGTTCCCGGTCAGGATGAAAAAAAGCTGATGGAATACAGCATGGAAATGTATCAGATGGCTAAAGCGGCTGCTGCGCTGGCTGAAAACAAAGACCCTGAGGAATATGACTCTGTAGATAAAGAAAAACAAGAGAAGAGAGTTCCGAAATCTGCAGCGAAAATGGGAAGTCCGGCAGTTTCGGTTACTTTACCCGCTTCCGGGACTGCAGAAGAAGCAGCATCGACAGAGAATGAGGTAAATGAAGTCTAAAGAAGAAGGACGGCTTAAAACATAAAAGGAGGAAATAGAAGATGAAGAAATATTGTTTTGGTGTTGATGTGGGAGGAACCACCATCAAGCTGGGGTTATTTACGGTGGAAGGAGAGCTTCTTGAGAAATGGGAAATCCCTACCCGTACCGAAAATCAGTCAGAAGCCGTGCTGCCTGATGTGGCTTCAGCAGTACAGGGAAAGATGGAAGAAAAGGGAATAGCCAAGGAAGACGTGGCAGGTATTGGTTTTGGGGTTCCGGGGCCGGTAACGGCAGAAGGAATTATTGTAATGAATGCCAATCTTGGGTGGAGAAACAAAAACGTATCCAGAGAGCTGGAGGAGCTGACAGGACTTCCCTGTAAAGGGGGAAATGATGTGAAGACCGCAGGTCTGGGTGAAATGTGGAGAGGCGGAGCAGCAGGCTATAAGGATGCCGTCTTTATTACTCTCGGCACCGGAGTAGGGGCTGCTATTATTGTAGATGGCAAGGTGATTTTAGGCTCAAAGGGAGCAGCAGGTGAAGTGGGGCATATTAAGGTGGATGGCGAAATCACACAGCCTTGCGGTTGTGGCGGTGTTGGCTGTATGGAGCAGTTTGCTTCCGCACCGGGGATTGTAAAAATGGCAAAGGAGCTTTTGGAAAGGTCTGACCGGCCTTCCTGCCTTCGGGGGAAAGAGATCACGGCAAAGATTGTATTTGATGCAGTTAAGGCGGGAGATGAGCTGGCAATGGAAGTGGCAGAGAGGTTTGGCCATTATCTGGGCTATGCTCTATCGGCAACCGCAGCCATTGTTGATCCTGAAGCCTTTATTATTGGAGGCGGTGTCTCCAGAGCCGGAGACATCCTCATTGAATATGTACAGAAATATTATAAAAAATATGTATGGCCGGGATGCCGGGATAAGCAGTTCGTTCTGGCAAAGCTGGGAAATGATGCCGGAATTTACGGAGCAGCAAGCTATGTGTTATAATTTTTCATTGACAGAGCTTGGAAATAATGTTAAGTTTGGAAAGAAAGAATAAATTCATTTATATGAGGGAGGACAAAAGATAATGAAGAAATTAGCACTTGCACTTGTGGCTGTTTTGACGGCAGGATTGCTGGCAGCCTGCGGGAGTTCTTTCGATGCATCCGGATACATTCAGGCATTGTTGGATAATTCCTACAAAAATGATTCTGCGGCATTCGTAGAGATGAAGATCGGAACGGCAGAGGAAGCGGCAGCTCTTTATGAAGAGGGCTTGAATGCAGAGTTGGATGGTATGCTGGATAATATGGATTTGCCGGAAGAACAGTTGGAAGAATTCCGTGCAATTATTGCAGAAATCCTAGGAAAGGCAAAATACACGGTAGGTGAGGCTGAGAAGCAGAGTGATGGTTCTTATGTAGTAACCGTAACCTATGAGCAGTTGAATGTTTTCGTACCTGCGATGCAGTCATATTACACAGTAATCGAGCAACTGGTTACTGGGTGGACTGAGGCAGCTCTGGCTGGTGAGGCAACTCCTACAGAAGACGAGATGATGACACAGATGATTGGTGAGCTGAAGGTTTGTCTTGAAGATGCAATTGCAAATGCGACCTATGATGAACCTGCTACGACCACGATAACCATCGAGCTGATCGATAAAGTTTACACACCTAAGGAGGCTGATCTGCTGAACCTTGAGACGGTGATGTTTGATGTGGAAGAGCTGCAGGGGCTGGAAGCAGCTTTCTAAAATAATATAGTTTCGAAAAAGAGCAGCACTCATAATCAGGGACTGCTCTTTTTTTATAAAATAAATTAGTACGATTCAGAGCCATGTAAATGTTCAATGAAATGAATAGGCTGCTTACATGAAAGGAAATATCCTTGGACATTTATATGGCGAAGTGACCATATGAGCATAAGGAAAGCTGTGTAACAGCAATTTTACGAATGGAATTCTGAATAGTTGAATAAATTTGATGTTAGGGTCAAAAGCCCCTAACTATGATACCTACGGATTGTTACGTACTTCGTACTCCCACAATCCTGCAAAATATTCGCATATCGTGGTGCTTATTTTGACCCTGGTATCATAAATTTTATAAATAGATGAAACTTTTTTTCTGTTTCAGGAATCTATTATTATGTATGTGAATATACATAGTAACATATGGGTAAATAAGGCCCATATAGAAATGGAGGAGAAGATTTATGAAAAAACACTTATTCACAGCAACTTTAATTGTAGCCTTAGGCCTGGCAGCAGGCTGTGGTGCGCAGGGGACTTCCGGGGATGTGACGACAACCACTGTGGAGCAGGAGGCAGAGATGCTTTCCAGTGAAGATATGCCTGAGCAGGAAATGGTTCAAACAGACATGGCCCAGGAGGAAACAGGAACAACTGCCAATACGGAAATGGAAGCAACCACAATAACCGGTGTAGTGGAGGAAATGAAAGATTTCATGTTCATTGTTACGGATGAAGCTGGTACATCCTATGCATTCTCCTATTCGGCTGAGGATGAGTTGGATTTATCCGCAATTAAAGTAGGTGATAAGGTAAACGTGAGCTTTACGGGAACAGTTTCTGAGGTAGATGCCTTCAATGGTAAGGTTCTGTCGGTAGAAAAAGTAGAAGAATAGGAACATAGAAAGCAGTATAAAGGCCTGTCAGCCTTTGAGTCATACAGATTCATGGGCAGACAGGCTCTTTTTATGCAGGTTTACCATAATCCTGCTTTTTTAAGGAGGGATTTTACTGCAAGGGTAGCCTTGCCACTAATAAAAATGAGTGATAAAATACTTAAAGTTCAGCAAATAATTAGTAATAGACAGCTCAGCAAATGATAATAACAGAGTTTAAGAAAGAGAGAAGTTAGAAAAAATGGATTTAGCATGGAAAACAATCGGTATGGAGGATAAGCCGATTCTTGAAAAATACTATGCCTATGAACAGAGTAAATGCTGTGAATTCAGCTTTTGCAATAATTATCTGTGGGCTCCTTTTTATGAAATGAGATATACGATTATTGAAGATATGCTGGTATTTTTAGCACAGGGGAGGCAGCCTTCTGTGGGAGTGCCGCTGGCCAAGGATGGAGCCTCTGAAAGGAATCTGGGGAAAGTGGTATCCATTTTGGAAGAGTATTTTGTTTCTATTCAGGCTCCTTTTCAGATGCATTTGGTGACCGAAGAAAAGTTTGCCCAATTGGAAGCACAGTTTCCAGGAAAATACGTCATTGAATATAATCGGGATCAGGCAGACTATATTTATGAGGTGGAGAAGATGATTTCCCTGTCAGGAAAGAAGCTGCATGGGAAAAGAAACCATATCAATAAATTTAAAGAAAATAATCCGAATTGGCGTTATGAGCCTCTCTCCCAAGAGAATGTATCAGCCTGTGTTAAGATGGCAGAGGAATGGAGGGAAAAGAACCTCTGTGATGAGAAAGGGGAAAAACACACCGAATTCTGTGTAACTTTAAGAGCCCTTGATGAGTATGAACAGTTAGGGCTGAAGGGAGGAGTTCTCAGAATTGAAGACAGAGTGGTGGCCTTTACACTGGGGGAAGAGTTGAATAGGGAGACGTTTGTTGTTCACATTGAGAAAGCAATGGCGGACATCCAGGGAGCCTATCCGATGATTAACCAGCAGTTTTTAGTTCATGAGGCTTCTCAATATAAGTATGTCAATCGGGAAGAGGATATGGGAGAAGAAGGCTTAAGGAAAGCAAAGCTCTCCTACTACCCCGTCTTTTTGCAGGAAAAAGGAGTGGTCAGAAAAAATGAACAGTAATGAAAGCAGTAAAGAACTGCTGCGATTTATTGAAAAAAGTCCTACTTGCTTTCATACCATTGCCAATCTGGAGGAGAGTTTAATCGGTGAAGGCTTTACCCGTCTTAGAGAAAAGGAGCAGTTTGCCCTTCTGCCGGAGGGAAAGTATTATGTCGTTCGCAACGATGCCTCCCTGATCGCCTTTCAGGTGCCAAAGCAGGAAATAAAAGGTTTCCGCTTTATGGCTTCTCACAGTGATACACCCTGCTTTAAACTGAAGGAGAAGCCGGAGATAGCCGCAGAGGGCAGCTATATGGTATTGAACGTGGAAAAATATGGAGGAGCTATTCTTTCTACCTGGCTGGACAGACCCTTATCCATTGCAGGAAGGATTATTCTTCATGAAGCGGATGGGCTGAAAAGCCATTTGGTGAATTTTGAGCAGGATCTATGTATCATTCCCAATGTAGCGATTCATCTTAACAGAGAGATCAATAAGGGAGTGGAATATAACCCACAAACAGATATGAGGCCGCTGTTTGCCGGAGGTGAACAGGCAGATTTGTACAAAATGCTTGCTGATAAATTACAGACATCCTCGGATAAAATACTGGGTACAGATTTGTTCCTGTATAACCGTGCACAGGGCTGTTTTTTAGGAGCGCAAGAGGAATTTATCGGAGCTCCCAGACTGGATGATACGCAGTGTGTATTTGCTTCTTTGCAGGGCTTTCTTCAGGCAAAAAATGAAAGCTATATGAAGGTGCTGTGCGTTTTTGACCATGAAGAGGTAGGAAGCAGAACCAGGCAGGGGGCGGATTCCGACTTTTTGCAGGTGACTTTGGAAAACATTCTTCGGGCTATGAGGAAGGAGGGAAAATTGGCAAACCTTCTTGCAGACAGTTTCCTTTTATCAGCGGATAATGGACATGGCTTGCATCCTAATCACCCGGAAAAATCAGACCCTACCAACCGACCGGTATTAAATGGCGGAATTGTGATTAAGTACCATGGAAATCAGCAGTATACGACAGACGGCTTTACCGGTGCAGTGGTGAAGGCAATTTGCAGTAAAGAAGAAATTCCGTATCAGACCTACCATAACCGTTCTGATATTCCGGGGGGCTCAACTTTAGGTAATATTTCCATAGCCCATTGCTCTGTTCCTTCAGCAGATGTAGGATTGGCACAGTTGGCCATGCACTCTGCCTTTGAAACGGCAGGAGCGAAAGACACGGGATATTTTATCCGTTTTGCCAAAGCATTTTATGGGTGGGAAGGTCATAAAATGGGGTAGAATAAGTAAAGCGGAGGCCATACATGGCAAACAGCCAGAAACAGGAAAATTTGCTTAACCTTGCCCTGGATTCCACCGAGGAGGAACGGGTGCAATCGGAAATATTGAATGTTGGATTCGATGAAAGCACCAGAAGATGGGAAGTAATTGTCAAGTACCATGGAGATTTGGAACGTATTGCCAATGAAGAAATCGATGTGGAAATTCTTCTGGCAGGCTATGCAATCGTTACCCTTCCAGAAAAGTACATGGAGGCGCTTGCCGACATGGAGGAAACTGAATATATAGAAAAGCCAAAGAGCCTTACCTATGGTCTGTTTGAGGCCAAAGAAAATTCCTGCATTTATCCTTCGTTGCAGCAGGAAAAGAATTTAACGGGACAAGGGGTGCTGATGGCGATAATTGATTCCGGCATAGACTATCTATTGCCGGATTTTCAATTTAATGGGGAAAGTCGAATCCTCTATTTATGGGATCAGAGTCAGCCGCCGGATGAAACGAAAGGCCAGCATACTCCGGCAGGCTTCAGAGTAGGAACCGAATTTAACAAGGCTCAGATTGATGCGGCTATTCAAGCTGCGACAAAGACGGGAAATAGAAGAGAGGCATTGCAAATCGTTCCTCAGCAGGATACCAGCGGGCATGGAACCGGTGTGGCAGCAGTGGCAGCGTCTTCCAATTCCAGTATCCTGCTTAAGGGAGTGGCATCCGGCTGTGAGCTGCTCATAGTTAAGCTGGGAACGACACCGGAAAATGATTTTCCCGGTACTACTCAGTTGATGAGGGGGATTACCTATGCCCTGAGAAAGGCTTTGGAATTGAATCGGCCACTAGTAATCAATTTAAGCTATGGCAACAGCTATGGCTCTCACGATGGAACTTCTCTTCTGGAGCGTTTTTTGGATAATGCATCAGGAGTGGGAAGAAACGTCATCTGTGTAGGCTGTGGAAATGAGGGAGCCGGTGGCGGCCACATAGAGGGTAATGTAAAGGTAGATGATATGGTTGAGCTGGCAGTGGCAGAAAGAGAGCTTACCCTAAATATTCAGCTTTGGAAGTCCTATGAGGATCGTTTTGGAGTTATATTGGTGTCTCCCGGCAGAGTCCGCTATGAGGTCGTACTGAGTGGAAGTCCGGGACGTCAGGAGGTGGTTCTGGGAACCACCAAGGTATTGATTTATGTGGGGATGCCCACTCCGTACAGCAGCCTGCAGGAGCTGTTTTTTGTTTTTTTACCTACTGGAGCCTATGTGGACTCAGGAGTATGGGAGTGGCAGTTTACACCGGAAAAAATCGTCAGTGGGAATTACCAAATGTATTTGCCGACAGTAGCCCTGAGAAATTCAGGAACCCGTTTTTTTCAGCCCACCCCGAATCTGACCCTGACGATTCCCTCTACAGCCAGAGCAGTGATCTCAGTGGCTGCCTACAATGATACTCTGAATGCCTATGCAGATTTTTCCGGGAGAGGGCTGCCGGAAAGCGGCCAGATTTATTTGGACAGTGAAGGAGGAAAGCCTGACTTGGCAGCACCGGGAGTAGGAATTCTGGCAGCCAAAGCCGGAGGGGGAACGGATACCTATACGGGCACCTCCTTTGCTGCTCCAATGGTTTCCGGGGCAGCAGCCCTATTGATGGAGTGGGGGATTGTACAGGGGAATGACCCATATCTGTATGGGGAGAAAGTGAAGGCATTTTTACGAAAAGGGGCAAAGCCTATTCGGGGGGAAGGGAGTTATCCTAATAATCGAGTAGGGGATGATGGTATTATAGTGTCAAGTTGGCAGAAATCCAGTAAAATCAAGGGGTTTCGCTGATTATGTCCTAAAGAAAAACGACTGTGAAAACAGCAAAAAAGAGTGAAAAAGGATTTAATTTTCATTCTGAAGGGGAAAAAAGGATAACTTGACACTAAAATACCATAATGGGTCTCTGGGTGAATTATTTTTATCTGATACATTCTATTTTCTTGAAGTCAAATCTTTGTTCTAGTGAAAGTATCTTTTTTCCAAACAGTAACTGGTAAACAACAGGAGGCAGATAATCAATAGGAGGTTCTCTGTCCGTCGTAACAGAAAGGAGGCAAGTGTCTATCCTATCTTTTATCCAAAAGAAAAAAACATAAACGTAACGAAAGGAAATCATAACTATGGGAAAAATTATCGGAGTAGTCAATAGAAAAGGGGGAGTTGGCAAGACAACTACGGCCACCACCCTGTCTTATCTGTTGGCTAAGGAAGGCTATCAAGTGGCTTTGATTGACTTTGATGGTCAGCGTCATACCACGAAACTGTGTGGAGTAACTGCACCGGAGCAGCTTGCAGTCACTATCTATGATGTACTCAAATGTATTGTCATGGGTGAGGAACTACCGGATAAAGAAAGCTATGTTATCCGAACAGAAGCCGGAGTAGATTTAATTCCGGCCAATAACCGGCTGGACAACTTTGACAAGCTGATGTGTGATACGGACTTTGCGGAATATAAGCTGAAGGAATATGTGGATACCATAAAAGGCGTCTATGACTATGTGATTATTGATGGAATGCCGAAAATGGGAACCGCTATGATTAATGTGATGATCTGTTGCGACAGCCTGATTATCCCTGTGCAGTCAGAAACACTGGCGGTGGAAGGAATGGCAGAGTTTTTAAGGGCTTTTCATCGAATTAAAGGACAGGCCAATAGAGGACTGGAAATTGAAGGCATATTGGTGACTATGGACAATGAGCGGACAAGGGTATCCAAAGGAGTGAAAGCACAATTACAGCAGACCCTAGGAGAAAAAGTACGGATATTTACCAGCAGTATCCCCCGCTCCATTAAGGTGCCGGAGGCAGTTGAATATGGGATGACAATCTGTGAGTATGAGCCGGATAATCCGGCAGCAAAAGCCTATGAAAAATTGGTAAAGGAGTTGAGGGAAAATGGCAGCCAGAATACCGAAGGTGCCCCAAAGAAAGACATTGCTTAGTTCCAGCTTGGAGGGAATGGATGATCTGTTTGCCTTTCCGACCAAAGAGGAAAAGCAAACAGTGGGAATACAAAAAGAGGGTGAAGAAGGAGTGACAGAAATGGATTTTTCTGTTATGGAACCTCTTCCCAACCACAAGTTTAAGCTATATACAGGGCAAAGGCTAAAGGATATGGTAGAGAGTATTCGGGAGTTTGGAATCCTGGAGCCTTTGATTATCTGGGTTCATGAGGGAAAAAATACGATTTTAAGTGGCCATAACCGGCAAAATGCAGCACAACTGGCAGGACTGACCAGAGGACCGGTTATCATTCGTAAAGATCTGACCTATGAGGAGGCAGTACTGATTGCCACGGAGACAAATCTACGCCAGCGTTCTTTTGCGGATTTAAGTCCTTCCGAAAAAGCCTACTCACTAAAGCAGCATTATGATGCAATCAAGAGTCAGGGACGAAGAAATGACCTGATAAAAGAAATTGAAGAGCTTATAAACCCGCATGAAATAAGGAAAAATTCAACTTCTTCTGAAATTCAGAAAAAGTTAAATGCCGGGGAAAAAGTGAGTGAAGAGTATGGGCTAAGTAAAGACAAAATTGCCAAATATCTTCGTATAGCGACATTGATTCCTCCACTCATGGAAATTTTGGATCAGAAAAAAATAGCCTTTGAAGTGGCCTATGACCTTTCCTTTATTCAGGAGGAGGCATATCAGATATTGGTGGCAGAATTGCTTGAACAGGGGGAGAAAGTGGATATTAAAAAATCAACCCTTATTCATGACTATGCAAAGAAAGGAAAACTGACGGAAGAATTGGTTAGGCAAATTGTTGGCGGAGAAAGAACAAAGGCACCAAAAAGCAATAGTCCCGGACCCATCAAAATAAAAGGGACTGTCATTAGCCGATTTTTTGACCCAAAACAGAGTAAGAAGGAAATCGAGGAGATTATTGAAAAGGCATTGGAGAAGTACTTTGCCGAAAGGAGCGAAGCAGCGGGGCAAATGATTGGGTAGAGAAACCTATCTCGCTGACTTGTACCGGCAGTCAGTACAGGCATTGACACAGAACCGGAGAGAGTGGATGGGACTTTTATCCAGTGTGTCAAAATATTATAAGATGTCCTTCGATAAAAATGTGTTGATTTATGTACAAAGGCCGGATGCAGGGCTGATTGCCACGAAAGCAGGCTGGGAGAAGCAGACGGGAAGATATTTAAAAGCAGGCTCTAAGGGAATCGGTGTAGTGGATATGAATAACCCAAAAGCTACTCTGGCCTATTACTTTGACCTGGCAGACACCCGTGGAGATTACGAAGGGTTTCTAAAGGCCATGAGTGCTGTCTGGTCCCTGGAAAGACAGTATCGGCCGGAAGTACTAAAGCGCTTTCACCAGCGGTTTGGGACAGATGCTTCCAATGTAGAAAATTGCCTATGTCAGTTAACCGGCAGGGAAGCAGAAAGCTTTCTTGGCAAATACCTGACGCAAGTAGAGGTTAAGGATGAAAGCAGCGTATTGTATGGACTTCCGGCAGGTGCTGTACAGGCAGAGTTTGCTAAACTGGTAATCGACAGTGCTGCGTATATCGTTTTTCAAAAGTGTGGAATAAAGACAGAGATATTTTCTGAAGCAGAAGCCTTTGAGAATATCAGCCACTTTGGTAGTCTGGAATTATTTATGGGATTAGGGGCGTTTGCCTGTGCCATAGCCAGACCGGTACTGTCTGAACTACATAAATCGATTGAAGAAATCAAGGAAGAAAGGAGTCAGGCAGATGAAGAGAGAACCGTTAACGAAACTGGAATACCGGATGGGCGAGGATGGGATGCTTTATCCCAACCTCCTGTTATCCAAGAATCCGGAATACGACCGGGTACCGGTGGGAATCTTTGGGAGAAGCTGGAAGGAGTACATGAAAGAGAAGCACCCCATAAGACTGTCGGAGTTAATCGCTCTGGGAAAAATCAACGAAATGATCACCAAAGTGGATCAGGAGGCAGAGGAAAAGAAAGAAGCACTGATCCAAAAATTTCTGGAAATTTGGCCCCTGCCAAAGACGGAGGATACCCTGAAACGGGCAGGACATATGGAGATGCTGACCAGACAGGCAGAGGAGATCATTCTACAAGAGGTGGTTTACCAGATAAGGTAATCGAGATAAAGGGAGAGGCAGGAGCAGCTAAGAAGAAAGAAAATAAGGAAAAAGAGGAATCCAGGACAGAGAAAAAGGCCGGAGATTCCTCTTTTTCTATTCTGGTTTTGGATGATGGCAAGGAAATCAGGGAACATGAGGACTGGGAGCATATTCAACATCTATTAATGGACACAGAGGTTTATCCACTGGAAATGTATGAGCATCTTGCCCGGTTATTTGATGAACAGCGGGATAAAGCGAAAAGAGAGGAAGGAATTAGAGAAATCTATCTGGATTATGGGGAGCAAAGTAATGGTGACAAAACCAGAGGGATTGTTCCCCATAAAAAGGGTGCAGATTTCTTCTTTGGGGAGGAAGAACTTGTGCGCCTTTCCTGGGAAACGATTACACAAGTGGTAACGACTTTGGTGGAAGAAGGAACGTATTTTTCTCCCCAGGAGGAAAAAGAACCATTGGGAGAGTTTCTTATTCCCGATGAAGAGGAGGAAAGGCAAAGAGAGGAAAAAGAAAGTAGGGGAAATGGACAATTAAGTCTGTTTGAACTTTACCCTGGCCCCTACGATGAACAGCCAGAAGGGGGAGATCAGGTATTAGTAGGAGAGCAGGAGGAAGAAGTAAAGGTAGGCTACAGGCTCTTTCCGGTAGGCAGTAAAATCGCCTATGACGGTCGCCTATTTGAGGTATTGGGATATGTGAATGATAATCAGACCATTGAATTGGGCGATATTGAAGAGAGACAGAGCACAGGTGGGTATAAAGTCCGGGAGCGGTTACCAGTAGATTTATTAAAAACGGCACAGTTATTGAAAGACTTTTATCCAGAAGGAGAAATAGGAAAGTCCATTGTACAGGCAGTAGAGCAGAAGGATTTTTCTGAAGAGAAAAAACAGCAGCTTTTCAATATGAGTCGCATTACCCAGGCGAATCAGAATTATGCCATGGATTTTGCAAAAGAGATGGAACAGCGGTTTAGGGAAGGGCGGTTAAATTATCGCTATCAGCCGGACCATCGGTTGTATGAGGGAGGAGCAAAGACAAAGTTTAACCATAATGTAGAGGCCATACGCCTATTGAAACAACTGCAACAGGAAAATCGTATAGCAAGCCTTAAAGAGCAGATTATCTTAGCCCATTTTGTGGGCTGGGGTGGTTTGGCAGATGCCTTGACACCGGGGAAAGAAGGTTGGGAGAAGGAATATGCCCAAATAGAGGAATTGTTGACGGAAGAAGAACTGCAAGCAGCCCAAGCCTCTACGTTGACCTCTTATTACACGGATCAGAATATTATCCGGTATATATATGAGGCTCTTTGGCAGTTTGGTTTTCGTTCAGGAAATCTGTTAGACCCGGCAATGGGGACTGGAAACTTTTTCTCCGTTTTACCGGAAACCATGAATCAGTCAAAACTCTATGGAGTGGAACTGGAGCCTATTGCCGGTGAGATTGCCAGAAAGTTGTATCCACAAGCAGATATTTTCATCAAAGGATTTGAGGATACGCAGTTTTCAGACAGCTTCTTTGATGTGGTAGTAGGAAATGTGCCTTTCCATAATATCCGAGTCAGTGACCGGAGGTATGACCGTTTCCGCTTCAAAATCCACGATTATTTTCTGGCTAAAAGTCTGGATAAGGTAAGAGCAGGGGGAATCCTTGCGGTAATTACCAGTAAGTTTACCCTGGATAAAGAAAATCAGTCAGTAAGGAAATACTTGGCTCAGAGGGCGGAGTTAATTGGGGCTATCCGGCTACCAGAGAATGCCTTTAAGCGGGTGGCAGGCACGGAAGTAACTACAGACATTCTGTTTTTGAAAAAGCGGGAACAGGAAATTGTACCCAATGAAAAAAACACACCTTGGCTTTCCGTAGAAAAAGACGAAAAGGGGATTGCCTATAATCGCTATTTTATTGACCACCCGGAAATGGTATTGGGAACCATGGTACAGGGAACCGGAATGTATGGAAGCCATGATTTTGTTACTTGTAAGCCCTTTGGGGGCAGAGAGTTGGGTGAGTTATTAGGAGAAGCTATAAAAAGGCTTTACGGACAATATGAGGAACCGAAAAGCAGCCTGGAAGAAGATAAGAATACTATAATCAGAGAGTGGATACCGGCTATGCCGGAAGTGAAAAATTACAGTTACACAAAAGTAGGGGGTGAGATTTATTATCGGGAAGATTCCCGAATGTATCGTCAGGAGCTTTCGAGGAAAGGCGCTGAGAGAATAGAAGGGATGATTCGTATCCGGTCTGCTCTGAGAGCGTTAATGGATTTTCAGCTTCATGGTGATTCCAAAATGGGTTGGGAATTGCCCACCATGGAATATGAAACCAAATTGAGAGAATTACTGGAGAAGCTGAATGAGGAGTATGACAACTATATCAAGGACTATGGTTACTTGAATGTATCGGGAAACATCAGGGCTTTTGCCAAAGATGCAGATGCACCCTTACTTCGCTCCATTGAAGAGGAAGTGAAAGACGAGCAGGGAAAGAAGATTAAGGGAGAATATAAAAAGACGGCCGTATTTTTCCACGCCACCATTCGTCCCAAAAGTATGCCAAAGACCGCAGATAATCTGGAAGAGGCTTTGCGGATTACGTTAAATGTCAGAGGAAAGTTTGATCTGGATTACCTGCAATTTTTGTATCGAAAGGATGGCAGGATATGTAGTAAGGAAGAAATTCTGGAAGAATTAGGAGAGCGGGTATATCGGGATCCTGAAAAAAGGCAGCAAGACGATTTCTATTCTGGATGGGTGATGGCAGAGGAATACTTAAGCGGTCATGTAAAAGAAAAGCTGGCGAGGGCTGTTTTGGAAATGGATAGATGTCCGGAAGAATTTTCCCGAAATGTGAAGGCCTTGGAGCAGGTTCAGCCGGAGCCTTTAAAGCCGGAGGACATCAGCTTTGTCCTTGGTTCTACCTGGATACCGGTAAAGGTTTACGAAGAGTTTATGTATGAGAAGTTTGGAACAAAAAGTGAACTGCAAAAAAGAGGGATTTATCTGGAGTTTGCAGAATGCAGTGGAGCCTATTTCATCACTGGAAAAGGTCTGGAAAAAGACTCCATTACGGTAAACAGTACCTATGGGACAGAACGGATAAATGCTTATGAAATCCTGGAACAGACTCTGAACCTAAAAACGGTAGAGGTAAGGGACAGACAGGAGTACGAAGACCCTCAGACTGGAGAAGAAAAGGTACGGTATGTATTAAACAAGCGGGAAACGCTACTGGCCAGAGAAAAGCAGGCACAGCTTAAACTGGAATTTGAGTCCTGGCTTTTTGCTGAAAGTGAAAGGGGAGCTAAGCTGACAGCTCTTTATAATGACCGCTTTAATAACCTTCGTCCAAGAACCTACAATGGGGATGATCTGATGCTGCCGGATATGAATGAAGCAATTACCTTAAGAAAACATCAGCGTGATACGGTGGCCATGGGAATTTATGGCGAGGGCAATCTTTTGGTGGCTCATGAAGTAGGGGCAGGGAAAACCATGACTGCCTGTGCCATTGCTTATGAGAGAAAGCGGCTGGGTATCTGCAATAAGCCTTTGATTGCGGTTCCCAATCACACCCTGGAGCAGTGGGCAACGGAATTTATGCGTTTATACCCCAATGCTAATATTTTAGTAGCAACCAATAAAGATTTTGAAAAATCCAGACGGCGAAGATTTGTCAGCCGGATTGCCACCGGAGACTATGACTGCATTATTATGGGACACAGCTCCTTTGAGCTGATTGCTCTATCCCGAGAACGGCAGTTAGCTGCTATGCAGGAAGAAATTGATGAGATTACCGGAAAGATTGAGGAAATGAAGCTATTGGAGGGAAAAAGCTGGAGTTTAAAGCAAATGGAAATCTTTCGGCATAATCTTCAGGAGCGGTTTGATCGGCTTTACAATGCGGCGAAAAAGGACGATACGATTTCCTTTGAGGAGCTGGGTGTGGATAACCTGTTTGTGGACGAAGCCCATGCTTATAAAAATAATTACAGCTATACCAAAATGCAGCGGGTGGCGGGAGTGGGTGGACAAAACAGTCAGAGAGCCATGGATATGCACATGAAGTGTCAATACATCAATGAAATAACGAATGAGCATGGAGTCGTGTATCTGACCGGAACACCCGTAGCAAACTCCATGTCAGAGCTGTATGTGATGCAAAAGACTCTACAGCCTTCAGAACTGAAACAAAGAGGACTTTTAATGTTTGATTCCTGGGCCAGCACTTTTGGCCGGGTAGAATCTTCTTTGGAGATCCGCCCGGAAGGATCAGGGTATCAGATGAAGGCCAGATTTGCCAAATTTCATAACTTGCCGGAGCTCATGTCTATGCTGTTTTTGGTAGCCGATATTAAGACTTCGGATATGTTAAACCTTCCTGTACCTAAACTGCAGACCGGTAAGATGCAAGTCATTAAGACTAGGATTACACCACAACAGAAACGAATCATGGAAGAGTTGGTGGAACGGGCAGAGGCAATCCGGAATAAAGAGGTGGACAGCAGCGAAGATAACTTTCTGAAATTGACCAATGAAGCAAGGCTACTTTCGGTAGACCCCCGTATTCTGGGTGAGGCACTGGAAAATGATCCGGATACAAAGTTAAACACCTGTGCCAGAAAGGTAGCAGAGATTTATCATGCCACAGCGGAAAAACGCTCTACCCAGCTGATTTTCTGTGATAAAGGAACACCCAAGACAGACGGAAGCTTCAACTTTTATCAGGGGATGAAAGAGGAGTTGATTCATCAGGGAGTAGAGGCACAGGAAATTACCTTTATTCATGATGCCAATACGGATACCAAGCGGGCAGAACTGCTGGAACAGGTGAGGAAAGGGGAAGTCCGTATTCTTATGGGCAGCACAGAAAAAATGGGAACAGGGCTAAATGTGCAGGATAAGCTGATCACTCTGCATAATCTGGATGCACCCTGGCGCCCGGCAGACCTGACCCAGCGTAATGGACGTATTCTGCGACAGGGGAATGAAAACGAGGAGGTATCCATCATTAATTACATTACCGAGCAGACCTTTGATGCTTACCTGTGGCAGATTTTGGAGCAAAAACAACGCTATATCAGCCAGATCATGACCGGAAGAAGTGCCTTAAGAAGCTGCGAGGATGTGGACGAGGTGGTGTTACAGTATGCCGAGTTTAAAGCTCTTGCCGTATCGGATCCAAAAATCAAACGAAAAATGGAGGTGGATAATGAAATATATCGTTTGCAGACCTTAAAATCGGCCTGGAAAACCGGACAGAATGATTTACAGGAAAAACTCCTTCACCTTTATCCCAAACAAATCAAACAACACATAAAGAACATGGAGGCTTATGAAATGGATGTAAAACGCTATGAAGAACAAAAGCCAAAGGAATTTTCCATGACCTTAAATCACCGCTTGTTTGAAGAACGGGCAAAAGCCGGGGAATATTTAGCTTTGCAAATGAAGACCCTTGGCCATGGACCGGGCGATACCCTGTCCATAGGTACTTATGCCGGGTTTTCCCTGCTGCTGAAACGGGGAATTTTTCAGGGAGTGCTGCTTTGTCTGAAGGGTGAGGGAATGTATCAGGTGGATGCAGGAGAATCTGCTTTGGGCAATATCACCAGAGTGGAAAATCTTACCAGAAAGTTAGGGGAGTATCTGGAACAGGAGAGGAAAGGACTTGAGGAAGTAAAGGAACAAATGGAAGCGGCAAAAAAAGAAGTAGGGAAGCCTTTTTCGGAAGAAGAAAAGCTGGCAGAGCTATTGAAGGAACAGGTATCCCTTAATCTGGCTCTGGAATTTGAGCAAGAGGAGAAACCCGTGGCAACAAGCTATAGCGGCAGTATTTATCGAAAACTAAGTAAATTGGCTCCGGGATTGTTTGATGGTACCTATTTCTATCTGAAATTTAAGAAGGATCACTTTGACGATCTGATTATGGAAAAGATTGGGGAAAAGGAATATCGTATTGCCCATTATTATGTACAGAATGGAGATTTGATGCGGGATCCCCAGATTACCTTTAGAGTAAAGGAAGATCAGCAAAAGGTTTGTATTCTATCCTATACCCAGGATAATTTGGGAATTTACCAGGAAACAGCAGATAGAAGCGAGGAAGAGACAGAGGAGCTTTTGGCGTTTTTTGACCAGTGGCTGATAAACATCAGAGATCAGGGATTTGTTTTACATGAGGCTCGGGGAGAAAGAACGGAATATCAAAAAGAAAGGGAAACGAGAGAAGAGGAACAGGAACGATAGGAAGGAGGTTTACCGTGTATAGGCAGGAGAAAAAAAAGCCGATGCCCTTTACCGAGGAACAGATGCAGCAGATTTATGCAACCAACATTATTGATTTTGCTGTACAAAATGGATTTGAGATTGAAAAAAGTGATAAAGCCACGGTTCATGTGAAGAACAACGGAGGATTATTCTTGTTTAAGCATGGCCGTGGCTTTTATTCTTTTACCAAGGAAAAGGGAGGGGACATTGTTGCATTTACCATGGAATATTTGGGTATGGAGAAGTTAGCGGCCATGGAGTACATTTTGGGCTGTCGGGCTTATGAACAGACAACCCACGTAGTTGCCCCACAGGAAAAAGGGGAAAGAGGAAAGCTGGTTTTACCCCCAAGAGATAGTGATGACCGCCGGGTTTTTGCTTATCTTACCAAGAGCAGAAGAATTGATGGGGAAATCGTACAGGCCATGATGAAACAGGGGAAAGTGTACCAGTCCAGGCAGGAGATCAACGGCAAGATACGCAGAAATTGTGCCTTTGTTGGTTTCGATGAGGAAGGAAAGCCCAGGTACTGTGCACTCCGTGGCCCCAGTGTAGACAGTACATTTAGACAGGACATAGAAAACTCAGATAAAACTTACGGATTTCTAATGGAAGGAAGAAGTAACCGCGTGTATGACTTTGAGGCACCGATTGATGCCATGAGCCATGCCACCCTTTGTAAACTCAGAGGGGAGGACTGGAGAAGGGATTACCGAATAGCGGAAGGTTGTCTTTCTGACCGGGCGCTAAAGCGATTTTTAAAGCAGCATCCCCAGGTGAATGAGATCGTTTTTTGCTATGACAATGATCTGGAAGGAAGGCTGGCAGATGGAACACCCCATAATCATGGACAGGTCAGAGCAGCACAGGCAAAGGATTACTTTGCTTCTTTGGGATATCGGGTAGCGATTTTGACTCCAAAGCAGAAAGACTTCAATAAGATGCTTACGGCACTTTATGAGCAGCCGACGGCTGGAGAAATGTCACTGGAAGAGGAAGAAGAGCAGGAGCGATGACAGACTGTTTTTCACTTTTTGTAAAAAGGCCACTTAGGGGCCGAGAGTGCCTTCAGGCACCTTTCCTTACCCCAAATGGAAATTTGGAGGTTAAGGCAGGAATAGGCGGGTTCTACCTCGCCAAAAAAACAGCTTACAGGCAAAGCCTGTAACGGGGTTCTGGTAGAATAAGCGGTGTTCTGGATAGAACCCCTTAACGCTAAGTTGAAGGAGATGAATTTTTCCTTGGAAGGAGGAAAGATGAAGAAGCCAACCCAGAAACGATCCATCAATTTTTCCACAGATACCTTGGATACCTTAGATAAACTGGCAGCAAAAAAGCAGACCACTACATCAGAATTGGTGCGGGGCTATGTGGAAAAGGGGCTTTCTCTTGAAGGAAACCGTGAAGATATAGACTTTATTGCCAGTATCATCCGTCAGGAGCTGATGGCAGTTTATCATGTAGAAGATATAAAAGGAATTTGTGACCATAACACGGATCGCTTGGCTAAGATGCTGATGAAAATAGGGAAAATCAATGGGGCTATCTTCTTTTTGCTAATTAAGGTGTTGATTAATCTTGCCAACGAAGGCAGCGAGGATGATTTTGACCAGATGCTTTCTGCGGCAGTAAAGCTGGGTGTGGATTATATGCAGAAAAAAGATTTTCAGATTAACAGTTTCTTACAGGATACAGGCCATTTACGGGATTTAGCAGAGAAATTATAGAAAGAAAGGAAGGAAAAAGATGACGTACCAGGAGTTTAGAGAAATCGTAAAAGTACAGATTAGACATTTTTTGCCACAGAAGTTGACTGATGCAGACATCCGTATTCAGGAGGTGACGAAAAATAACCATGTGAAATTGTATGGACTGGTGATCAAAGGTCAGGAGGATAGAATTGTTCCTACGCTTTATCTTGAGCCATACTATGAAAAATATAGAGACGAGATGGATATGGGAAGTATTTTAAGCTCCCTTGTGGCTCAATATGAAGAGAGTAAAGAGAAAGGAAGTAATCTTTTACCCTTTTCGGTGGAGGATTATGAACAGGTAAAAGACAAGCTATATCTTACGATACTTGGTCAGGATAATCAGGAGTATCTTAAAGAAACCGTACATCAAGATATACCAGAGACTGACCTGACCAGCGTGGTTCGGGTCTTATGCGGAGAAAAAGAAGAACAGGGAATCGGCAGCTTTGCCTTAAAAGAATCCCTATTGGCCATATGGGGGCAAACCAAGGAAGAAGTTTACGGACAGGCGCTAACCAATACAGAGAGACTTTTTCCGGCAGAATTATTAACTATGCAGGAGGTAATTCGCTCCTTAGTTTCACCGTCAGATATGATGGATCAGAAAGAGGAAAATTCCTCAAGGGATTTGTTACCTTATGAACAATATGTACTGAGTAATACAGAAAAATTTCATGGAGCAACAGCCATTCTGTATCCGGGATTATTGCAGGAGATTGGAGAGGCTACAAAAAGTAATTTTTTTCTCCTTCCCAGCAGCCTGCATGAGGTGATTTTGATGAAGGATAACGGCGAAATGAGTGCCGAGGAGCTTCAGAGGATGGTTATGCAAATTAATCGAACAGAAGTGGATCCCCAAGAGGTTCTTTCGGATGAAGTTTATTGCTACGATTATCGGGAGCAAAAGCTTACTATGGCAACGGATCCAGTGAAGACAAAGGAAGTATTGCAGCAAATAGAAGGAAACTATGGACAGGAATGTGTTCAGGAAGAAGAACGGTATGGATTTGCCATGGAAAGATAGGATGAGGGGAGAAGGAGGAATCCATGTCTATCTTAGTCTATAAACAACGCCACCGCCATCCCAATAAAAAGTCTACACCGGGAGCCAATTACGCCCATATTCGTTATATTGCTACCAGACCAAGGGTACTTAAACAGGAAGGAGCAAAGCATGGTTTGTTTGGAAAGCTTGAACCGGGCTCGGTAAAGGAATTTTCCACATGGGAGGAAATTGCCCGACTGGCCTATACCAATTCCCGAAAGGGAATAATTATGTATCGCAGCGTAGTATCTTTCGCAGAAGATACCGCCAGGGAGCTTTTGTTAAAGGATCAGAAAAGCTGGCAAAGATATATGGAAAATCATGTAATAACCATTGCCGAAAAAAACAGAATCAAACGGGAAAATTTGCAGTGGGCGGCGGCAGTACATGGGGAAAAGAATCACCCTCATCTTCATCTCGTCTTCTGGGACAAGTCGGAAACCGTCAGAAACCCATTTACTCCACCTCAAGTACCGTCAGAAATAAGAAAACAGATGATTAAAGATACTTTTTGTGAAAAAATTCTTACCTATGCCAAAGAAAAAGATCTGGCAGTTAAGGAAATGCGGCAAGTTACGAATAAGCTGGTGGAACAGTTTGAACAGGAAATCCTCTTAAAGAATCCAGGAAGATATAAAGCAGCTAAGAAAAAGCTTGAAGAAGAATTAGGCCAAGAGCTGACCTTTGATAAACGTTTTTTAACTAAGTTGTCAGAGGAACTCTTTTTCCTTGGCAGGTTGATACCGGAGAATGGGAGGATTTCCTATCAGTTATTGCCGCCGGAAAGTAAGGAAAAGACGGATGAGTTGGTGGAACTTCTGCTTTCAGAGGTAGTGCAGCTTAAAACTTGTGCCAAGCAATATGTGGAAGCTAAATGCAGTATGGCAAGATTATACAGCGATGATAAAAACCGACTGCTTAAGCAAAGAAAACAGTATGAAGAGGAAGCAAAAAAGATTTTGGCCAACCGGATTCTTTCCGGTATTAAGGCAATCTGTAGACTTGAGCAAGAAAAACGTGGTGAGGCATATCGAAAAAGCCATAAAGAATACCTGGCCTTTCAGATAATTTTAGAGGCTTTGGATATGTTGGCAAAAGCAGTAGAAATCCAGGAACAGGATTTAGAGGAACAGTTATCAAAAGAAGAGTTATCAAAGGAGGCAAAGAAAGAACTTGTATTAAAATATCAGGATAAAGGATATGAGCATTAAACAAAAAAAGAAGCATTATTTGGGGCATCCCTGTAGAGGATGCCCCTATGTATTTACCCGAAGCGGGACAGACTGCATTATGGGAGCTGTTCCAGGGGAGTGTGTCTGGTATTTTTACCTTTCTCTGCTGGGGCATCACTATACCCAGCAGGAGAAAATGGAAATACAGAAAAGATACGAGCAGTATACACACAAATCAAAATATACAGAAAAAAGGCTGGAAAATACCATAGAGATGCTGCTTACCGTGGCAGAGATAAAGTATGGAAAGGAATATGCCGGCTATCTGAAACAGAAAATGGGAGGAGAAAAAACTTGAAATTAAAGGATATGTTGTTGATTACCCATAACCATAAGGGGACAGAAGGTAAGTATTTGTTAAGCATCCGGGATTACCTGTCCATTCTGTCTGTAGGTTCTGAAAGGACAGAACCGGAACTTGGCTACTGGATAGAGGAACTGCTCAATACAAAGGACAATCAGCTATGGACGGAGATTTATCTGGCAGCCAATAAAACTATTTGTGCCAGATTTTGTGAAAGTGAGCAGGAACTTCGGCAGTTTCTTCTGGGGCAGCATAGGATGCTGGATAAAGGGATTCCCTTTTTGCAGGAACATTGTTCCAAAGCCTGTCTGGAGGTACTGACCGCTTATGATATGGACACAGCCGGGCACCCTTTGGTAGGGAAATTGCACTATGAAGTCCAGCGTGATACTTTTCGGCAGGGAGAAGTTCTACATAATTTTAATGGAAGTGATTACGCTGTGCTTCAGGTATTGGATAGAGACCATTTGCTGTTAATGGCTTTGGAAAGCGGGCAGTTTGTAATCGCAGTAGGAACAAGGGCTTATGCCCGTTACCCCAAAGAAAGTTTTTCATCGGAGGATAGTGTAATTCAGGGAATTTCATGGGAGCATGGCATTTATCTGGGAAATAATTTGTCAGCCATTGATCTGGAACGTATTCAACAAGAATATGGACAGGATGAAATCAGTGAGGAAGAAGAGATAGAACGTTAAAACGAGGAGGTTCATGATGAAATCAAAAGTAGAGTTTTATAGGGTGTTTTTTGAAGAATTGGAGAAAAAAGGTTTTGGCGTAGCTGAGCCATCTTCGCCGGATTATGTGGTGGATATTCAGTTTAAAGGCAAAACCATAGCTTTTTATACTAAGGCAGACCTGATTGAAAAAAATCCCTTTGTGGAGGTACCCCAAAAGCAAATGGAAAGGCTTTTTAGTATGGCAAGAGCTACCGCTAATCTGTGCGGAATCTGCTCGGATCAGCCTTATGAGGAAGAAAAAGTGCAGAAGCTAAAAAATGGAGTAGTAAAGGTAAATGAGCATAATGGAGTGGTCCTGGCCTGTAGGAAACACCCTCTGTTCGATTATGTACTTTCTACTTACAAGCAGGATGCACAAAATGAGAACAGACCTATTCAGCGGCAGTATTTTTATAATCGGGAGGAGGCTTTTGAAAGTTTTGTTACCCGAAGTGGCTTGATCGATGCAAGAAAACTGTTTACGGAAAGTCAGCTGCAGATCATTCATGCAGGATTAGTAAAAATGCGTACTCAGGATGAGGGGCTTTCGGAAGAAGAATTAAAGGAAGCAGGTGAGTTGATTAACCAGATTGAAGAGCTGGTGCCGCAGCTTCATCAGGAGGAAAGAAAGTTTGATGTGACCAGACTGCTGGATGCCCTAAGTATTGGCAATGGTATAGAGCGGTAGGAAGGAGATAAGATGCATCCACAGGGAGAAAGCATATGGGGAAATATCAATCTATGTATTGAGATTGCCCTGAACATTTATTACTTATTGGGAGAGCGGGGAGAGGGGATTGCTATTCCCAAAGACCATGCCAGCCAATATTTTTCGCCAGAAACCGTTTTGGCAGGAAAAGAGAAGGGTGAGTATCTATATTATCCCCAGGAAGAAACCATGGATATGGTTTTAGAAGAAATGGGAAAGAAAGAGGAAACCGAGATGGAGGAAGAGTATGGAGAAGAAGTGGACTATGGTTTTGAGCCATAAATATCGCTAAAGCCAAAATGGCAGCGACCAAAGGAAAATCCCATAGTACAGGAGGGAATAGAATCATAAAAAGAAAAGAAAAACTTATTCTGGGAAGCATTCTTATGGTAGCAGGAACGGTGTTTAATCTGTTTTTTACGGGAACACTGCATCAGCTTTTATCCGGTGAAATTAAAACCCTTACCCTGCTGTCTTTTGGGGAATGTATAACCGGAATATTTAGAATAAAACAGCAGGGAATGCTCTTTTTGTCTTTTGAAGGGCTTTTGGTGCTTTGCTGTATTCTGTTTTTTGCTGGAAATAGCAGAAGCTATCAGGCAGACTTGATACCGGTAACCGATGAAATCAAGATACCGGCGCCGGTAGGGCAGTTTCAGCATGGTTCCTCCCGCTGGATGGAAGAAAAGGAAAAAGATAAATTATTTGGTGTATACCAGTTAAGCCCCACAAATTCGGTTATTAAGCAGTTGATTTCTACCGGCTATGAGGGGCTTGATTTTTTAAAAAAGAAAAAAGAGATGGATAGCGGTGGCGGAAAAGAACAGGAGGACAGAGAATGCTCTTCTGGCACCGTTCCCATAGAAGAAGCAGAAGAAAAGGAGGAGGGAAATGAAGGCTATGAAACAGTAGAGTATGTTTTTAAGGAAGAGGAAGGAAACGTGAAAAAGGCGGAACAAAAGGAAGAACAGGAGAAAGCAGAAACCATAAGAGCTCCTTGCCCCTTATTAAAGGAGGGAGGGCTTGTGATTGGCATGGTAAAGTGTGGGAAACAGGAAAAAATTTATTATCTTTCGGAGGATACCCATACCCTGACCATTGGTGCCACACGATCCGGAAAAACCAGAACCCTGGTATTACAGTCTATCTGCCTGACGGGATTGGCAGGGGAAAGTCTGGTAATCAGTGATCCCAAGGCAGAGTTATACCAGTACACAGCGCCTTTTTTAAAGAAGCTGGGATATGAGGTGATTTGCCTGGATTTTAAGCATCCCCAGAAAAGCAGTCGCTATAACTTGCTGCAGCCGATTATTGATGCGGTCAATCAAAGGCAGATGGATAAGGCGGAAATGTATGCCTGGGATATCACCAATATTTTAGTAGGGGACAATACCAGTGGTGAAAAAATCTGGGAAAACGGAGAAAAGTCCATTATTGCTGCTGCAATTTTGTGTGTGGTGGTGGATAATGCCACAAGGCCACAGTATCAGAATCTGACCAATGTCTACTGGTTCGTGGCAGAGATGTGTAAGGCAGTGGGAAACAAAACGCCTATGCAGGAATATGTCAAAAAGCTTCGTCCAGGACATCCGGCAAGGGCACTTTTATCCATATCGGATGTGGCTCCCAGCAGAACCAAAGGAAGTTTTTATACTTCGGCCCTGACCACCTTGCGGCTCTTTACGTCCAGAGCAATCTATTCCATTACCCATACCAGTGATGGGAATATAGCGGATATGGGAAAGAAAAAACAGGCATTGTTTTTTCTCTTACCGGACGAAAAGACAACCTATTATCCCATTGCCAGCCTGATGGTCTCTCAGCTTTATGAGCTTTTGGTCCATCAGTCGGATGAGAGGGGAGGGCGTTTACTTAACCGGGTAAATTTTGTTTTGGAGGAGTTTGGTAACTTCACCAAAATCCAGGATCTGACCAACAAGCTGACGGTAGCAGGAGGCAGGGGAATGCGGTTTCATTTTTTCCTGCAAAGTCTGGAACAGCTTACGGAAAAATACAGTAAGGAAACGGCAGCTATTGTCAAATCAAACTGCCAGAGTTGGATTTATCTACAGGCAGATGACAAAGAAACCCTATCTGAGATTTGTGAAAAGCTGGGCAAATATACCTGTAGTGGTTATCAGCTTTCCAGCCAGCATGGGAGGTATGTCAATCCCTCTTCCAGCAGTACCGTAAGTTTGGTGGCAAGAGAACTTCTGACCACAGATGAAATACGCAGAGTATCACGACCTTACCAGATTGTGATTTCTCGTTCCCATCCGGCGATGATGGTATCGGAGGATTTATCCCAGTGGTATTTTAACCAGATGTTGGGGCTGGGAGATAAAGAGCATAACCGGAAAGTCAGAGAGGAGAGGGAGCATAAGCGGCCAGTGGTAACCAAAGTAAAGGAAGAGATTCCTTTATGGAATATCTGGATTTATTACACAAAAGACCTTCAGATGAAAGAAGAAAGACAGAAACAGCAGCCTACTGCAGCGACAGTAGGCTCTCTGTTTTCAGAGAAATTGATGAAAAGGGGAGGAAAAGGAGCAGACAGTGAAGAAGAAAATTAAAGGAAAAAAAATCCTAAAGGCGGCAGGAAGAACGGTTTCTGCCGCCTTTGTCCTGTTCTTTTGCATGGCACAAAGGGTCTATGCCAGCACAATAAGCGAGAGCAAACTGGCCAAAGGGACAGAACAGCTGATTAGTGATGCTACTACCTGGTTGATGATATTGGCACCGGTGGTAGCCGGACTTTTGATTATCTATTTTTGCATCCGAAGAAGTGCAGCGGATGAAATGGATCAGAAGAAATGGAATAACCGGATTGTGGTGGCCATTGTTTCCTGTATCGGGGCAGTGATTGGAAGTGCTACCTTAAATCTGATTATCAGTTATTATCAGTAACCGAAAACAAAATCAAAAAGAAAAATTGGAGGAAAACACAATGAAAAATGTAAAGGAAATGATGAACAAATTAACCGTATCTGCTTACCTGAAAAAAGAGAGCGCAAAAAGAAAGCTGGCCACTATCCTTACCGGAAACGAAGGGGAAGGCTTTGTAGATACCGCTTTAAAAATCCTGATTTCTGTGGTGGTGGGTGCGTTGCTCTTAGCCGGACTGTATGCACTGTTTAAAGACACCATTTTACCCACCCTGACCCAGAAGGTGACTAACCTGTTTAATTATCAGGGATAAGTAGGGAACCAATTTAACACTTGCTGTCTGCCGGAAATCCGGCAGACAGTTTTTTATCCAATAGGAAATTCCTATTGGATAAAAATGCTTCGCAAGGATAGCACTGCGGCGGAAAGGAAGGTGTCGCTTACGCAACCCGCCGCAGGCTTAAGAATCCTGCACAGCAGGATTCTTTTTAAAAGGAGGGAAAAATTGAAAGTAACAGCAAAAATTACCAGAAGTTTTGAAGCAGCGGGAAGGTTAAAAGCCTTTGCAACAATCTGCCTGGCAGATGCCTTTTTAGTGACCGGTGTTCGTGTAGTGGAGGGGGAAAAAGGGTTAAATGTCTTTATGCCAAGCATGAAGGATAAGGAGGACGAGTATAGGGATGTTTGTTTTCCCATCAAACCGGAGCTTCGGCAACAGATCAATACGGTTGTTTTGAATGCCTATGATGCCAGTGTAAAGGAAAATGAAGGAGATGAGGGATAACAGGCCTTTGGGACGTAAGGGAGGTGGAGCAGAATGGAAGTGATCCTGGTTCTTTTAATTGTGGCAGTATTAAACGGGGCTGTTGTCTATATTGATGAAATGCTTCAGGAACTGGTTCCCATGACCCTTTATGCTGACCGGTATATGCTGACAGGGGGAAATGTGGTAGACATCCTCTTTGACATTGTACTGGGTTTTGGTGTATCTTTGATTATTTTAAAGTTTTTGAAAAAGGGCTTTGCCTGTTATGTCTTATGGACCGATGGAGACCCAGATACAGAGCCCACCGCCATGGTGATTCGCTTTATGGAAGCAGTTGCGGTGGCAGTCAGCTTTCCCCTTTTGTATGGCTGGCTGGCAGAGATTGTACAGGAATTTATTGGAGAGCTGACGGCAGCTGCCACCACAGCTACAAGCTACGATTGGCAAGCCTGGGTAAATGGAATTTCTTCTTTGGGACTTACTACGGCTATTTTTGGGCTGATATTTGTAGTCTGTTATTTTCTACTGTATTTCCAGTTTTTAATGCGTGGTCTGGAAATCCTGATTTTACGGATTGGTATGCCCATGGCTTGTGTGGGGCTTTTGGATAATGATAAGGGAATCTTTGGCACCTATCTGAATAAATTTTTTCAAAGTACTCTGGCAGTGGTGATTCAGATTGTACTGTGCAAGTTGGGAGTAGGGATGATGTTAAATATTGGCATCAATATGAATGTATTCTGGGGACTGGCCTGTATGGTGCTGGCGATCAAGACACCGGCATTTCTTAGAGAGTTTCTTGTGCCTACCCAAGGTGCAGGAGGTGTCATCAATAATATTTATCATTCTGTACGGTTAGCCGGAATGATAAAAGGCATGGCAAAGTAAACTAACATCCTTCGGCTACTGGCATCGTAAGCCAGGCCGAATGGTCATCCCTTACTATGAAAGCAAAGCTTTCATAGTAAACGTGCAAAAGAGAAAGGTGAAATCAGGTGAAGATAGACGATATTTCCATGGCTCTGATTGGTCTGGTACGTGTAGGGGCAATTTTTCGTTTTGTTTACTGTATGGTTCGCCTACAGGCAGCACAAGAAGAACAGACCCTCTATCAAAAAAGAGCCAAAAATACGGTTGTATTTTATGTGCTTGCAGAGAGCATCTGGCAGATTAAAGACATGGTTTTCTATTATTATGGATAGAGGATGCCATGAAAGCAGGAAAGGAGCAGAAATCACTTTATGGAAGAACAAAAGTGGGAGTTGTATATTCCCAGTGGAGTGAAGGCAGAAAATGAATTATTTAATGGGTTTGGGCGAAGGGAGCTTTTGCAGAGTATGGCAGGCTCCCTCTTGGGGGCGGGGATTGCCTTCTTGCTATGGCTTTGCACCCGGAATGTAGCCTTTACCGTGGTGGCCGTTTTAACGGGTATCTTTGGCAGCGTAATGATGTGTACCAAAGATATGAATAACCAAAGTGTAGTGGATCAAATCGGAAATATGATTCGTTTTGCAAGAAACCAGCAAATTTATCCTTACCGGGCATTAAAGGAGTGGGGAGAGGTGTGAAACAAAATCTTTAGCAAAGGTTTAGGCATTAAGTAACGATTCTACCAATCGGGAAAGAGGAAGCTATTCTATCAACCAAGGAAAAAGAAGCAAGAATACCTGTCAAAAAACAGGAGGTCTGTTTGGAATTTTTAGATTTATTTAGTGGAATAGGTGGCTTTAGAAGAGGATTGGAACGAAGCGGACATAAATGTGTTGGCCATGTGGAACTGGATAAATATGCGAATAAAAGCTACCTGGCTATGTATGAGCTTTTCCCCTGTAAGTATGAAGAAGAAGGGGGAAAAAACTACAGTCTGGTATGTCATAAGGAGGTGAATGAATATTGTGATGGAAAAACCTGTAAGGGCGAATGGTTCGCCAAAGACATTAAGCAGCTTAGAGCAGAAGAAATACCAAGAGCTGAAATCTGGACTTTTGGCTTTCCTTGCACAGACATTTCCCTTGCAGGAAAGCGAAAAGGTCTTGCCGGAGAACGAAGTGGACTCTTTTTTACGGTCGTTAATCTGCTCAAAAGCACAACTGCCGAAAATAGACCCAGGCGGCTTATCGTTGAGAACGTTAAGCATCTTTTGTCAAGCCAGAGAGGCGGGGATTTTACCGCAGTTTTATTTGCGCTATGGGAAGCAGGGTATGACCTGGAATGGCAGTGTGTCAACAGCAAAAATTTTGGAGTCCCCCAAAACCGAGAGCGAGTGTACCTTGTTGGACATCTTGGAGGAATCGGTAGCAGAAAAGTATTTCCTCTCACCGGAACAAACCAAGCGTCTGTTAAAAGAATTATAGACGGCTGCCAGGGACAGCGGGTTTATGACCCAAAAGGGCTTTCCATTACGCTGACGGCAGAAGGAGGAGGGATGGGCGGTAAAACCGGACTGTACCTTTGTGAAACAAAGAAGCCGGAAGAGTGGATGGAATGCCTATATGAGCGGGAAGAAGGAAAATGTGGGTTTTTACGCTACGTGGGATTTCTTACCCAGAGAAAAGATAAGCCGGATTTGACCCCGATTTCCCGTTGCCTGGTGAGCAAATACAATGCCGGAATTACCCGGTTTGGGGAAAGTTCAGGTGTACTGGAATGTAGAGCCTGTAAACGGCAATGTGTGGAAGTAAGGGCAGTCCTTACGCCCGACAGGAAGAAGAAACGGCAGGAAGGAAGACGGTTTAAAGAAGAAGGGGAAACGGAATTTACCTTAACCGGCATTGACCGCCATGGGGTAATGTTGATGGAGTGCCCTTACAGAGGCGGCATACCAATCCGGGAAGCCACAAAACAGGGCTATGTACTGGCCAGGCATGGGGATGGAATCAATCTTTCTTATCCCAATAGCAGACTTAGCCGGGGACGGGTAGGAAAGCAGTGTGCACAGACACTTTTAACGGAAGGAAATATGGGGGTAGTGGTGTATTGCCGTATCCGCAGATTGACACCAAAAGAGTGCTTTCGGTTGCAGGCCTTTGAAGATCGTTTGTTTGAGCGGGCGAAAGCAGCAGGGGTCAGTGATGCACAGCTTTACAAACAGGCAGGAAATGCAGTAACGGTAAACATTGTCTACGAGATTGGAATGCGCCTTAAAGAAAGTGAGGCCTATGTGGATGAAGTTTAATCTTTTGTATATAGACCCTCCGTGGAGCTATCAGGTATACCGTAAAAAGGGACAGGGGCGTGCAGCTGAAAATCACTACCCTACCATGAGTATGGAAGAGATTTATGAACTGGATATTCCCTCCATAACAGCAAGGGATTGTATCTTGTTTTTGTGGGTGACTTTTCCCTGCTTACAGGAAGGACTGGAAGCAATCCGAAGATGGGGATTTTGCTATAAGACTTTGGGATTTTGTTGGGTAAAGCGTTGTAAGAAGCAGCAGCAAAAATGGTTCTGGGGACTTGGGTTTTGGACCAGAGCAAATCCCGAAATCTGTTTGATTGCTACAAAGGGGAATCCAAAACGAGTGTCTAAAGCGGTTCATTGTATTGTAGATACACCTGTGGAGGCTCATAGCAAGAAACCGGATATTGTACGGGAAAAAATTGTGGAACTGGCAGGGGATTTACCGAGAGCAGAGTTGTTTGCCAGAAAACAGTCCCCTGGCTGGGTTTGTGTGGGAAATGAAATCGATGGCATGGATATCCGAGAGAGTATTGAAGCGTTAAAGAAAAAGGAAGGAGTAAGTGTTGATATGGATAACTGAGACAAAAGCCTGTATAACAGCGGTATTAGCCAGTTTTCTTTTTGGGATACTGATGGATATGCTGTTAAAAAAATTAACCGGCTCTGAACAGATTCGGTATGTAGCGGTAGTGGCAGCCACCATTACGGCTACCTTTATCGGAGCTTATGGGATGAGCCAGGAAGCACTTGTCTGTATTCTTATTGGACAGGTGCTTTTATTTGCGGCAGAGTATGATTATGCGACTCACCTGGTACCGGATTATCTTCCGGTACTTCTTCTATTAGTGGGATTAATTCAGGTGGACTTTTCTCATGCTTTGCCGGGTCTTTTTGTAGTGCCGCTGCCTTTTTTGGTGGCGGCATTTCTTAAAGAAGGAAGCATTGGCGGCGGAGACATTAAACTGATGGGAGCCTGTGGATTTATTCTGGGTGTGAAAAAAGGCTATGCAGCTTTGCTTGCAGGTCTGTTTTTGGCGGTTTTGCTTCAGGCAACTTTTGGGAAAAAAGAAGATAAGGGTTTTGCCCTGGTGCCTTACCTGTCGGTGGGCTGTTTACTTGCCATGCTGCCAACACAGTAAAAAAGAAAGTGAGGATAAAGAAGTGAAAAATTTATTCAAAAATCGAATTGTATTGGGACTAAGCTGCATGATTATTTCGTTGCTGATTTGTTTTGGACTTACGCCCATGTTTAATGATGCTTTAACAGCGAAGGTTGCTTTGGTACGTGTGAATACAGAAATCAAAAAAGGTGACCAGATAACGGAAAAAATGCTGACGACTGTGGAAGTGGGAGGCTATAACCTGCCAGGTAACGTGGTTTATGAGGCGAAAGATGTCATTGGTAAGTATGCCAATACGGACTTGTATAAGGGGGACTATATTCTGGCCAGTAAGCTGTCCGATACCCCCATGTTAAAAAATGCTTATTTAAGCAAGCTAAATGGAGAGAATCGTGCCATTTCCGTTAGCATCAAGACCTTTGCAGCAGGACTTTCCGGTAAGCTGGAGGCAGGAGATATTGTAACACTCATTGCTTCTGAGGTAGGGGAAAAGCGGGAAACCCTTATGCTACCAGAGTTACAGTATGTGGAGATTATAGCTACCACAGCCAGCAGCGGAACAGACCAGGATGTACAGGCAGAGGCAGAAGAGGGAGAAGAACAGGAATTGGCTTCTACCATCACGGTACTGGCTACCCCACAACAGGCCAGACTTTTGGCTGAGCTTGAACAGGGAGGAAAACTTCATGCGGCTCTGGTTTTTCGGGGAGACAGTACACAGGCTGGACAGTTTTTGGAAGAGCAAAAAAGGGTATTGGAGGAATTGTACCCGGAAGAAAATGAGACAGTAGAAAAGGCAGAAGAAAGCGAAGCTGACTTAACGAAAGGAGAGTAGAATGGAGCAGAAGAATACCCTTGCTATTGTGGGAAGTCCCGGAAGTGGAAAGACTACGTTAGCCGTAAAACTGGCCCTGGAGCTTGCCAGAAGAAAAAAGAATGTAGTAGTGGTGTGTGCCGATCCTTTTGTTCCCTGCCTTCCCTTTTTGCTGCCTTTAGGTTATGAGCAGGAGGTTTCTTTGGGGGCACTTCTTACGGCACCGGTTTTGACCCAGGAAAAACTGTTAAAGGCCTGTGTGCCGGTAGAAGAAAATCCTTATCTTAGCTTTTTGGGCTATAAGTTTGGCGAGAATCTGATGTCTTATCCCAAAGTGACCAGAGAAAAAGCAGTAGAATTTCTGGTTTGCCTGCGGCATCTGGCTGACTATGCCATCCTGGACTGCAGCAGTATTGTTGAGGCCGATGTGTTTTCCATTCTTGCCTTAGAAATGGCAGATGGAATCCTTCAGGTGGGAACCTCTAATCTTAGAGGCATATCCTACTATCAGTCCCATGCCGGGATTCTTTCTACAGGAAGGGAAAGAAACAAGGTAGTGAGTGCCATAGGAAACTTTAAAACGGGACAGGAATGGGAGGCGGCAGCAAGCCAGTATGGGGGTGTGGATTTTGTCTTTCCCTATGTGGCAGAACTGGAAAAACAATACGATGCAGCCAGCCTTTTTTTGCCCCTTGTAGCAAAGGAGGCAGATGTCTTCCAACAGGAGATCAAAAAGCTGGTGAGGCAGGTTTTTGGTTTGTCAGACCCAAAGCCGGAGAAAAAAGAAGAAGCAGCAGAGCGGAAAAAACTGGTGGTCAGAAGCCCCTTTGTGTGGACGAAAAAGGGAGAATTTTAAGAGGAGGAAGAAAAGGTGCAGGAAATCATCAATGTACATGAGATGGCAGGACTGCTGGGGGAAGGTATGGTGTATCGTACCTTCCCGGAGGTGTTAAAGGATGTGCAGGAATACATTTCCAAGAATTTTGCCACAGTACTCAGGGATGACCCGGAAGAAAACCGGGAGCTGATTGAGTCTTACATCAGTAAGTATCTGCAGCAAAAGAAGGTAGGTGTGGAAGGAATGGAGCAAGGGGAGCTGGCAGAGCTTCTTTATGGGGAAATGACCGGCTTTTCCTTTCTGACCCGGTATTTGTATCGGGAAGATGTGGAAGAAATCAATATCAATCAATGGCGAGACGTGAAAATCACGTATTCTACGGGTGAGATTCTTCCCACAAAAGAAAAATTTAACAGTGCCGGTCATGCCGTAGACGTAATCCGAAGGCTTCTACATAAATCCGGGATGATTTTTGACAGTGCCCAAACCATTGTGGTAGGCCACTTGAATAATAAAATCCGAATTACGGTTATGGGGGATGGGGTAATCGATCGGGAAAAAGGACTGGCTGTGTCCATCCGTATTGTCAATCCCAAGAAACTGACCAAAGAGCAGTTTGTAAAGCTCGGCACAGCCACAGCAGAAATGTTGGATCTATTATCCATGTGTTTTATTTACGGGGTATCCATGTGTATTACCGGAGCAACTTCTTCCGGAAAGACTACTTTGATGAGTTGGATTTTGGGAGAAGTACCTTACCATAAGCGAATTGTGACCATTGAGCAGGGATGTAGGGAGTTTGACTTGACGGCAACCGATGAAGCGGGAAATGTGGAAAACAACGTGGTTCATTTGGTGACCAGATTTTCCGATGATCCCAAGCAAAACATCGATATGGTAAAGCTATTGGAAACCACACTGACCATTAATCCGGATTGTATTGCCGTGGCAGAGATGAAGGGGGGAGAAAGTATGCAGGCCATTAATGCGGCAAATACCGGTCATGCGGTAATTACCACAACCCACGCCAATTCCTGCGAGGACACCTATCACCGTATGGTAACGTTGTGTAAACAGGAGCAGCCGGGAATGGATGATGCTACCCTAACGAATCTTGCAACGAAAGCCTTTCCCATTGTGGCCTTTGCCAAACGTCTGGAGGATAATTCCAGACGGATCATGGAGATAACGGAGTGTGAAACTCTTGCCGATGGCAGAAAAAGAATGCGTACCCTGTATCGGTATAACATTACGGATAACCGGATGGTAGAGGGAAAACCAAGGATCATTGGGCATTATGAAAAAGTGGAGAATCTCTCGGAAGGCTTACAAAAGAGGCTTCGGGAGAATGGACTGCCCTTAAAGATGCAGGAGCAGCTTATGGCCAGAGGGTAAACCAATGAGAGAGGAAAGGAGGGAGGTCTAATGACCTTACTGGTAACGATTGCTTTTTTTCTGGCAGTAACAGGCGGCTTTCTGATGCTTGAACTGTCACCCTTTGCCTTTTTGGAAGGAATGGCAAACTACATGAAACCAAAGAACAGCAGTATGAAAAGCCGGATCAAAGAAAGTAAAAAGAAAAAGGAGCCAAAAGGGCTGAAGCTTCTGTTTGAGGAGGTTAAGGAAATCTTGCGGCTGAGTGGGAAAAGCGAACAGTTTGCCATGCTGTGTGTACTGTCCATGATTTTATTTGTGCTGGGGGTAATGATTGCCTTGACCATGAACAATTCTCTGATGGTGCCGGTGCTGGCAGTGGGCTTTGCCCTATTGCCCTTTTATTACATCAAATTTACGGCATCTAAGCACAAAAAGCAGATTAATACAGAGTTGGAAACGGCGCTTTCCATGATTACCACAAGTTATTTAAGAAACAAAAATACCATTATTCGGGCAATCGAAGAAAATCTGCCTTATTTAAACCCTCCTGTATCGGAAGTGTTTCGCCACTTTCTGATGGAGGCAAAGTTAATTAATTCCAATCTGGCAGAAGCTTTAGAGGGGTTAAAAAAGGGTATGGATAACCGAGTATTCCATGAATGGGTGGATGCTCTCATTGCCAGCCAGGAAGATTACAACCTGAAAAATACCCTGCCGCCCATTGTAGCAAAACTATCCGATATGCGTGTGGTATCGGCAGAGCTGGATCTGCTCCTTTATGAACCAGTAAAAGAATACATTACCATGGTGATTTTGCTCCTTGGCAGTATTCCCCTATTGTATTTTTTAAATCAGGAATGGTATAAGACACTGATGTTTACCGGCTTTGGAAAGGTATTGCTGGCTATTTGTGCCACAGTCATTTTTATTTCCGTAGCGGCAGTATCCAAACATATGCGGCCCATTGAGTACAAACGATAGGAGGATGCAGGTATGCAAAATGTAATTTTACTGCTCTTTGCCCTGTTCTTTGGGGCAGGGAGCTATTTTCTTTTGGCCCAGGCTCTTCAGGTTCCTACTTATCGCACCAGCAGGGCTATGTTAAGTGTGGGAAAAAAGCAAAGGAAACAGGCCAGAAGTTCAGATGCGTTTATTCTGGAGCTTTCGGCAAAGCTGGCTCCCTTTCTTCCTATGGACGAATATAAGAAGAGGAAACTTTCTGCCACTCTTCGGTCTGCGGAAATTGCCATGACACCGCAGCTTTATCTGGCACAGGCTTATGTGAAGGCAGGGCTGGTGTTTCTTGGTATTATTCCGTCAATCCTTATTTTTCCCCTGATCTTTCCGGTATTTATTGTTTTGGGAGTAGGAATCTTTTTTTCAGAAAGCACAAGGGCAGAAAAGTTAGTGAAACAGCGAAGGGAAGAAATTGAATTTGAACTGCCCCGATTTGTGGCAACCATCACCCAGGAGTTGATGGCAAGCCGGGATATTCTTTCCTTATTGGAAAGCTACCAGAAGAATGCCGGTGGAGCTTTGAAAAATGAACTGGCTATTACCACCGCCGATATGCGGACAGGAAACTATGAAGCTGCGCTTATGCGACTGGAGGGAAGGGTGTCCAGTGCCCAGCTTTCGGATGTGGTCAGAGGACTGATTGGCTGTATTCGAGGGGATGATGGGGTAGCCTTTTTTCGGATGCTTTCCCATGATATGAAACAGCTTGAGCTACAGAGGCTGAAACGACTGGCTTTGGAAAGGCCGCCAAAAATCCGGCGTTATTCCTTTCTTTTGTTGGCCTGTATGTTACTGGTTTACATGGGGGTAATGGGGTATCAGATTTTAGGCACCATGTCAGGAATGTTTTAAGGAAGAGAGGTAACCATGAAAAGATTGAAAAAGATTGGTAAAGATCGCCGGGGAGAGGGCTATATGGATATCGCCATTGGGGTATTTTGCCTGATGCTTGTGGTGGCACTGGCTACCACCCTGTTTCCTCTCTTTTTAAAGAAACAGCAGCTGGACTCTTTTGCCGATGAAATCGTAAGACAGGCAGAAATTGTAGGAAGTACGGATGTTTCGGAAAGAATTGCCCAGCTAAAACAGGAAACGGGGCTTGACCCACAGATCTACTGGGAGTGTGACTATTACAGTGGAAACAAGGTGCAGCTTAATGGAGATATTCAAGTAACCCTTATCCAGAAGGCAGACCTTGGTTTTTTTGTCTTTGGTTCTTTTCCCATCGAACTAAAGGCGAAAGCCAGTGGAAAAAGTGAAGTTTACTATAAATAAGGAGAAGCAAATGGAAAAAGCAAAAAGGCTGTGGTTCAATAAGCAGGGACTTTCCTATCCCCTTACAGTAGCTTTGATTTTGGCATTATTGCTGGTTATATGCGTACTGGCAGAATTTTTCCGCCTGTCCATTATCGCCTATGGAGTGAGAAATGCCTTGCAGGAGGCGGTTATTTCCGTAACCACCACCAATTACAATGAGGTATATGACGGATTGCGGGAAGGGTATAGCGGAGGGTACTTTATGACCGGAGAGGCTTGGGAAGAAACCCTGGATTATGGGGATGTGTATACCCAGCTTGACCGTGTGCTGGGAACCGGGCCGGATGGAGATTACCATGTCAAGTGGCAAACAAATGGATATGAATATCGGTTGAGTCATCTACAGGTATCTATCCGAAATGCTCCCTTTGCCCCGGGAAATGCCAGCCAGAATTTTGAAGCGGATGTTTCTATTAAATTGGAGATACCCCTGTCTTTTGGGTGGCAGTCTTTGCCACCAGTAGAAATGACGATACAGACAAAAGCTGCCTACATGCCAAAGTTTTAAGAAAAGAAAACAATAGACAAAACCAACGGACTCATGTTAGATTGGGCTTACTGCCTACCATAATCAGGAAGTTCATAACACACAAAAAGATAACCTGGACGCGGGGGAAAGTCTGTTGTATGATGAAGTTGGATAAAAGTAGGACAGCATTTGCCGTAAAGAAGATTTATGGAAAGTGAGGTCTTTTAGATGAAAAATGAATATGAAAAGAAAAAGAAACTGGTTATTGTGACGCTCGCCCTGGTGGCCCTATGCCTTGCAGGAGGATTGGGTTTTTATCTGTATCAAAAAAACATTCCTTCCACACCTAAGAAAGAGTTTGTGGAGGAGGAGCCAGTACAGACAGAAGTGGCTGTACCGGAGATTTCCCTTTCGGATGAAGAGAAAGAAGTACCGGAAGCGGAAACAGCGATCCATGAGGAAATGACAGAAACCTTAGAGATACAGACCAGTGCGGATGAAGAAGGGGCAGATGCAGGAAAGCCCCAGACAGAGGAAGAAGCAAAGGCACCGGAGGAAAAGCCGGAGATTTTCGATACAGGAGAAGAAAATCCGGCCGAACCACCCCAGTATGCCCCGGAGGTAACAGAGCCAAAGGAAAAGCCGGAAGAGCCCACAGGGGGAAGTACCAACGAGGAGGGCCAGCTTTATGTTCCCGGTTTTGGCTATATGGACGCACCGGCGGCACCGGTGTCTGAGGATGCCGGTTCTACAGGGGATTGGGATAAACAAATCGGAGATATGTAATTTAAGCAAAAAAGAGTATGGTGAAGGCCATACTCTTTTTTTCGAGTGAAAAGGAGGGAAAAATTGAAGAAAATAAGCATTTCTCTTTTGTTTGTTATGGTGTTCTTACTCTACTTTACCCTTCCGGTTCAGGCTACCGGGAGCGGAAATGTGGATGGTGGAGGAGGCAGCTTAAACAAGGGATCAAAGGCATACAACTGGCCCACCAATGGACACCAGGGAGTAAGAGTAACGGTGGTGGAAGCTAAATCCGGATCTGTAGTAGGAGGGCCTGTAGATTTTTCCAATAAAGACTTGTCCGGTATATCCGGTGGTATGGTTCATTTTGGCTTGGTCAGTAAGCTGCAATACCGAAATGGTACTGCCATTACACCACAGTCATCGTCTTATGTGTATTATCAACCGGATAATCCGATTCCTCAGATTATTTCCACCAATAGCAGTAAGGCCAGTATTGAACAGATCAAGCGGTATTTTTGTTCGGAAGGGGCAGCATCCATGGTAGCGGAAAAAGTGGGTATGGATATGGAAACCATGACCAATGGCTCCTATAAAATGATTATTGAGCCGGTAGTCTATTTGATTTATGAAAATGTCTATTTTGCCATGACGGCTACAGAGGCAGGACTGTATAACCAGATCACCGGGGGAGACTTAGGAGCCCATTTCCCCTCTCTGGTATTAACCAATCTTCCCCTGTCTTTATTTTTGGAAGAGGATGATCTTGGGTTTTCGGCTTATACGGGACCAAGGAACACGAAGCGTACCACCGAGGAAATCATCCAGATGCTGGGGATTGGGATTATCAGCTATAAAGAGGCCCCACCAACAGGGACAGAGTATGACGTGACGTATCGGGTAGACACGGATGTGATTACTTCCACGACTTTAACCACGACAGAAGAGATCAACAATAAAAACAAGGCTACCATAACCTTTACCATGGGAGGAAAAAGCTATCAGATGACGGGAGTAGTGGTGCCTAAAAATGGAAGTCAGGTGGTGTGGGTCAAATGGCATACCCCTGCTGAGCCTTGTGAGATTACCATTACCATTTCCACCAATCGGGGGAGACTAAGTACCACTACCATTCGGGCGAATGTGGTGGATTTGGATGAGAATCCACCTCCGGATCCCATGGCAGATGATCGAAATGATGGGTATACCAGACCCGGTTTACCCACAGGGCAGAACATGACCGGCCTAACCTGGAGTGTATGGCGGTGCTGGTGGGAAGAAGACTGGGTATGGAAACCTAACTGGGAAAAGGACGATGGGAAGCATAAAGAGGATTGCCCGGAGGACTGTTCCTCTACGCATACCGGTTGGATCGATAATGGGGAATGGGAAGATGAAGGTGAATATGCCTATGAACGGGATACTTACTCGGCTGCTCTTAGTGCCACCATGAATATGGTGCCGGATGAAAAGAATCCTACTGCAGCCGGAAATACCTTAAAATCCGGCTATGGGGTAAATCTGACAGTCAATGCCCAGATGAGTTCAGCTGCTCCTAACGGCCACCTTACCCAGGCTCAGACCGCAGTAACCTATTTTCCGGAATTTGACTATCAGGATTATTGGAGGCTGTTGGAGAGAACCAGTCCAGGCTATTCTGCTATTTTCCAATTTAAACAAAATGAATACAGCACTTATAACCGCAGGACCCATTTTACACCGGTATGGTTCCCGAACGGAAACTATACCGTATATACAGAAATTTATGATGCCTGGACTCCCGCAGGAATGTTGAAATTGCACTTAAAGGATACCCTGACGATTCAGGATAATCTGTTTTCGGACTGGCATGTCCGTCCACTAAATTGAATCAAGGAGTGAGAAAAATGGAGAGTTTATTGTTTCCCCTGCTTATGCTTGCCGTCACCTTTCTGGGTGGCGGTATTTTGCTTTTCTACCTGAAACACAGTAAGAAAAGTAAACCGCCGGAGGAAGGAAGTATAGCCTTACAAACGGCACAACAGTTTATTAATGTAAAGGATATTCAGGATAGATTTTTGTATACCCGTGATGCGTTGGTCTTTGTGTATCTTCGTATCCATGCTATCAGTATTGATCTGTACAGTAACAGCGAAAAAACGATTCTGATCAAAACCCTGACGGCAGAACTTTCGGATATTCAATATCCCTTTAAGTTTATGGCCTTATCCCGACCGGTGGATATTTCTCCTCTGATTGTGGAAATGAGCGAAATGCTAAAGGAAGCAGAGGATAAGCGAAAAGAAATCTTAAGGCAGGAGATTTTGCAGATGAGTGGATTTGCCCTGTCGGGGGAGATTGTGGAACGGCAGTTTTATCTTGCCCTTTGGGAAAAACAGGAGGAAGGATGTGAGAGGGAATTAGAGAAGCGAGCCTTACTTCTGGTTGAAAAATTTGCAGCAGCAGGAATAGCCAGTGACCTTCTTAGCCAAAAAGAAATCGTCCGGTTAGTGAACCTGGTCCATAATCCGGCCTATATCCATCTGGAAGATACAGAAACCACAGCAAGTATTCCCCTACTGAAAGGAGGAGGTATGGCATGAAACAAACAACCCAGACGATAGAACAGCCCATGGTAAATCATGCCCTGTTAAATGTGGTAACACCTATAGGGCTTTCTTTTGAAAAAAACCAGCTTTCCCTTGGCGAAAACAGGGGAAAGGCCTATGGGATTATCCGTTATCCCCAAAAGGTAGAACCGGAATGGCTTTCCCGGCTGACCAATATCCCTTCCACCTTTGTGTCCATCGGCTTTAAGCCGGTAGACAACTCGACTTTAATCAATGCGATCTCCAGAAATGTGGTGCAGCAGAGAGGCCTGGCAGAAGGCGCAAAAGATCCCTTATCCAGACAGCGGGCAGAAAAGGCGGCAGAAGATGGGGAAAAAATCATTAGGCAGATCGACCGGGAAGGAGAAACGGTGGGGCTGATGAGTGTAGCAGTAATGCCCATAGCCAGAGAAGAAAAGGAATTCAAAAAGGTTTGCCGTCTGGCTGAAAGTGCGGCCAGCGTGATGAAGTGTAAAATACGGGCAATTCCTAACCTGCAAAAGGAAGCTTTTATGCACCTGTCCCCCACCTTCCCCAATCACCCGAAAATGGAGAGTATTCTGCAAAGGATTGTTCCTTTTTCCACCTTTGTGGGAGGTTTCCCCTTTGCCAGCAGTGGGTTCAATGACGGTGAAGGGTATTATTTTGCCAAAGACAAGAATGGTGGTCTGGTGATTCTGGATACCTGGAGACGAGGGGGAGACAGAACCAACAGCAATTTTTGTGTTATGGGTAATTCCGGGGTGGGAAAATCCACCGCCATCAAACATATCCTGTTGGCAGAGTACATGAAAGGAACGAGAATCATCGTTATTGATCCAGAGTCGGAGTATAAGGAGCTTTGCCAGAATCTGAAGGGAGACTGGATCAATGCTGTGGGCGGCTCTAAAGGAATGATCAACCCTTTACAGGTCAGGCCCTCCCCCAGAGATGATGAGGAAGAACGGGAGGAGATGCGCCTTTACCGGGATGAGGGGTATGGGATGAATGACCTGGCTTTGCACATGAAGAATCTGGAGATTTTCTTTAGCCTGTATCTGCCCTCCCTTACGGATATGCAAAAAGCGGTATTGAAAAAATGTCTGGTGGAATTATACCAGCAGTTTGGGATTAACTGGGATACGGATGTAACCAGGCTCAGCCCAGAGGATTTTCCCATTTTTTCTGACCTCTATGCCTTAATAGAAGAAAAGGGAAAAAAGGAGCAGGATAATCCGGTTTATGGTGACCTTACCCTGCTTCTTTATGACCTTGCCAAAGGAGCAGACAGTTTTATCTGGAATGGGCATACCAGTGTATCTTCCGATTCCCGGTTTACGGTTATGGACACCCATGCCCTGCAGGAAACAGGGGATAACGTAAAGCGTACCCAGTATTTTAATATCCTGACCTATGATTGGGAACAAATGAGCCGAAACCGGGAAGAAAGGGTGTTACTGGTTTGTGATGAGGCCTATTTGATGATTGATCCGAAAGTCCCGCAGTCTTTGGTTTATCTGAGAAATGTGATGAAGCGGGCAAGGAAGTATGAAGCTGCATTGTGTATTATTTCCCACAGTCTGGTGGACTTTTTAAGCGAAAGCATTAAGCAGTACGGACAAGCCTTATTGGATATTCCCTGCTATAAGATTTTAATGGGAACGGACGGAAAGAACCTGAAGGAAACGGTGGATTTATATGACCTAACGGAAGCCGAGCAGGAACTTTTACTGGCCAGAAAGAGGGGACAGGCTTTGTTTCTGGCAGGGGCCAAACGGCTACGTGTCCAGTTTGACATCCCGGAGTATAAATTTGCCTATATGGGAAAGGCCGGTGGACGATAGGGTCTGCCGGTCAGAAAGGAAGGTGAAGGATGGCAGACCCTATTGTGACAAAGTTGTTGGTAGAGGCCGCCATAGGGGCGGTAGTGGATAAAGAAAAAAGAAAGCGGCTTCTTGCCCTTATTTTGGGACCAATCATTTTTCTTCTGGTGCTGGTGGCTTTGGTGATGTACCTTGCTACCAGCCCTTTTTCTGTCCTGACCCAGTGGCTGGTAGGGGAAGAAGTGGAAGCAGTGGACAGGTTTCAAAAGGACTATGGATATACCCATGATTCCGGTATATTTGAGTGGGATTTCAGAGAGGCAGAAAAAGAAGGGGAGTATGAGGAGGATATACTGCTTGGCAGACAAGGAGAGCGACAGGTGGTTTATTTTAACCAGCTGGATGAGCGCTGGGCAGATAAGCCCTATGGGCTGGATAAGATCGGCACCCATGCCTGTGGCCCTACCAGCATGAGTATTGTGGTGTCCACCCTGGCAGGAGTCCAGGTTGATCCGGTGGAGATGTCCCAGTGGTCCTATGAGAATGGCTATTATTGTCCCGGTGGCGGTTCTTACCATAGTCTGATTCCCAAAGCAGCGGAAAACTGGGGATTATCCGTAGAGGTAAATCTGAAGCCGGAGGAGGTAGCAGATGCTTTGGCTCAGGGAAAGCTGGTGGTGGCCATTATGTCCAAAGGGCATTTTACTTCCAGTGGACACTTTATTGTCCTACGGGGCATCACAAAGGAAGGAAAGGTTCTGGTAGCTGACCCAGCCAGCTTAAAGCGAAGCAATCAGGAATGGGATATTTCCATTATTTTAAATGAAGCAGGAAAACGAGTAGGGGCAGGAGGACCCTTTTGGGCCATTAGTGAAGGAAGTGAATAAGATGATTTTATATTTAGCGTCACAGCAGCATATCAATCTGCTGGATTTTTTGACTGAGGAAGAAGCGTTACCAGTAAAGAAAATGATCGGAAATTTCAGGTTAAAGCAATTCGTTGTTTATGATATGCGTAATTTTTCCCATTGTACGGAATTGGTTTTAGACCGGATTGCCTTTGGGGATGAGGATCAGGAATTTGTCCAGGCCCTTGGGGAGTTTCAGACCATGTACAATGCCAGGATTACAGTTATCTATGAAGGATTAAAGGAAGATGAACCATTAGCCAGGGCATTACTGGCAGCAAAAGTCACCAATTTGGTTACCAGTACAGAAATCGAAAAGCTGCAGGAGGAAATCCGGGAGTCCTTAAGCCAGCAGGGAATGAGCAGGTATGCCCCCACAGATCAGGAAGTGACCAAAGGTAAACATGAGGAATATACGTTTAAGGATGAAGGGGTGCGAATTGCTTTTTTAGGTTCCAGGAGCCGTATGGGAACGACTACGGCAGCATTAGGTTTTGTGGCCTGGCTGGGGAGTATAGGAGCAAGGGCCGCCTATGTAGAGAAAAATGAGAGCTACCTCATCCCCTATTTGGCTAAGGCTTATGAAATGCAAGCTGAATCGGGAGGATATTTTCTGGAAAAAATGTGGTATGGAAGAGATATGCCAGAGAAAAGGTTTCATTTTTTGATTGAGGATTATGGAGTAGAAAGACCGAAAGAAAAGCCGGATACACTGGTACTTGTTTGTGGGACGAAGCCCTATGAGATTGAATCGACTATGAAGCTTTTGGCACAGTACGAGACTATACCAGCTTTCTTATTGTGTCCTTTCGTGGAAAAGGCATTACAGCACACCTATCAGGAAGTGTTTCAGTCAGAATATCATAAGGTGTTTTTTATGGACTATCAACCGGATTGTATGAATGGGCAACCGAATGAAAAAATTTATAAGAATATCATTAAAAAGTATCTGGCTGGGGAGTAATCCCCGGCTTTTTGAAGAAGAAAATGAGAGAAAAGGAAGGAATCAACGATGAACCAGTTTGAAATGAAGCAAAGAGCATACCAGTCACCCTTAAAGAGCAGAGCCTTACAGGTTCTTCTCTACCTGATTGATCGGTCAGACAAGGAGCATACCTGCTTCCCGGCAGTACCCACCATTGCCCGGCAGTTACATATCAGTGTTTCCACTGTAAAACGGGCAATGCGTGAACTGGTGGAGGAAGGATATGTAAAGAAGGAAAGCCGTTTTCGTGAGGGAAACAGAGGGCAGACTTCTAATCTCTATTTTCTTTTCTTTCCGGAAAACACTTATGAACAGGGGAATGAGGAGACTGTTATGAAGCAACAGGAAGAAAAACAAATAGTCAGAGGAGATAATGACGATGTTGAAGAAGCTTTATTAAATATGAAAGAAAAAGAAAGAAGTTTAGTTAATCTCAAACAGCGGAAACTTCCGATAATAAAGTGGCAGCCAGGTGAATTTATATCGTTAGTAAATGAGTGGATTATAGATATCTGGATAAACAATAATAAGAAACTTGATAGAAGTATTGAATCTTGTATTTCTTTCTATTTCTCTTATTGGCCGGGGGAGGGGGTCAATTTGAGACCTCCTTGAACCTACAGTTTAACGGGATTAAAGGGTGAAAAAAAGTATACTGTATACTTTAAAATTACTCTATAAGTGAATTTGGGGGTTAATTTGTACATTTCTTTGGGGGAAAATACCCATCTGTATCACCACCACTCTGGTCTTTGAACTACAAGTCTACAGCGGGGTAATCCTTCTGACTAGGACTAACTTTACTGGAGTTATTACTTAATTTTGAGGAAGCGAGTTTACGCTTGGTGTTCTTTTGAACCCAATAATTTTAAAAATGGTATCTTATGTTTTCTTTTAACTGTTACTATTTTTGGTAACGTTGTTTTAGCTATTTCTGCTGTTCTACAGCAGCTTTTCTTTTATTTATATCGGGTTCATTAGTGTAATCAAATGAATATTCTTAAAAAATCTCGTCTTTCGTTCCTTCAGAAAAATTCTGTTGTTTATTTGGTGCTTAAATTTTTTTAGTACTTATTTTACTTGCCATAAATAATGATATGGATATTTTGGCCATTAGATATTTGGTAAAATAAAAAAGGTACAGTCACATATAAGTAGGAGCTGACTATACCCTTATAAAAAATATTAAAATTTCCGTAATTGTTTTAAAGAATCGGGTTTCTTAGGGTCGTGGAAGATGTAAGCACAGCGTGCATTAGCAGTGATGGTGGCAACAGTAAGTGCCATACAACTCATTGTTTGAAGTACAAAGTGGTGCTTGGTAAAAAAATTCTTAAGTGCTTTCATAGTAAACCTCCTATGTCTAATAATGAATGTATTTTACTTTTAAAAAGTAAGTTAGTAAAATAATAAGGGTAAATATGAAAAAAAGAACCATCATGTAGAAATTAGGAGTTACTATGTAAGTTTTTCGGTGGAAAGAGCAAAATACTTACACTGAATATTCCATCTTCATGCTCTATTAATAACTCTCCCTTGTATTTTTCTACAGTACGTTGTACTGAATCCAATCCTATTCCATGATTTCGGTGTTCCTGTTTACTGGTTATTATCTGTCCATTTCCATTTAATAAAAGTTTGCCTTTATAGGGATTTTTTACCATAATACTGAGACTGTCTTTTATCTGAGTTACTGATACATCTATGTAACGCTGCCCTGGCAAAAAACTATTTACTGCTTCCATAGCATTGTCAATAAGATTTCCCAGTATAATACATAAATCTGCACCGGCAAAAACCATCTCCTCCGGAACAAAGATATAGCACTTCATATCAATCCTTTCTTTTTGGGCAAGAGAGTATTTATAGTTAATCAGAGAATCCACTACCAAATTTCCACTGCGTGACACCTCATTTTTATAAAGCTGGTTCTGTTCCAACATATAATCAATTTTTTTTAAAGCATCATTTAAATTTCCATTCTTTAATGTTACCTTTAGATCTATCAGATAATCCTTTAAATCATGCCGTATCCGACGAGTTTCCTGATAAGATGTTTCACGCTCTGCTGCCTGTTTGTTACATAAGGCAATCTGCTGCTCATAGGCTAGATTTCTTTTTTCTATTTCCAGATTATTGCCGAGTTTATCATATACATCAAAGGTAATATAATTAATAAGAATCATAAGAATTGTCGTTATAGTAAAAAATACATTATTATTATTTTCAAAGGTAAGACAGTATGTATTATGTATGATATAAAATGTTGCAACCGGAATCAGAAAAAGCCGTAGCCAATAGTGCAATGGCATATTTGTATATAGGCTTGATTTTCGGAACCGTTTTAACAGATGAACAGCCATATACATGATTATCTTGGAAATCGCACTGCCAACTACAAAAAAATAGGAGTATTCATCAATATCTGTTAGATAAAGAAAATTATTTGTAATTACTTCTACCAACATCCAGAAAGCGTACAAAATACCCGAAAGAAATAGTGCCGTTCTACTATTGACATAATACGAGGATTTATAGATGGAAAAGATCAATCCAATATTTAGGATAAGAATAAAAAGAGGCTGGCTGGCACCAGAGATCACCACCCAGTATTGGAAAAAAATATATATTCCCCACGCCATCCATTTAACACTGCCAGATGCTCTTTTCTGGTTATGGAAAGCACTCAAGTAGATACGGAGAATCTGTGTGGAAAAAAGTAACATAAGAATATTCAATACTTCATAGTCATTCATTCCTGGGTACCTCTATCCTGGACATCGTACAGAATTGCGTACGGACGTTCTTTTGTCTATCTTCGCTAATCTGGAGCGTGGTTCCATCAGACATGGTTATCGTGTAAAAATCCATACTTTTAATATAATCAAAATTCACAAGATAAGACTGGTGTATCCGAATAAAGCGGCTATTACTATAAGAAAGCTTTGCTTCTATATCATTCATTTTTCCATAAAATTTATGCTCTCCACGATTAAATTCTGGATTTTCACTTTTAAAATTTCCGGCAAGGTGAATATAAATTACTCTGTTACTACTTTCAAAGTAATGGATTCGACTCAAAGGAATTTTAACCAGTGCCTTATTATAGGTGAAAGAAAAATATTCTGCTCTTTGTCTAATACGTTTATAAGCTGCCAGAAAAACAGATTGGAAAATATCTGGATCAATCGGCTTTGATAAAAATCGAAAAGGCTCCGTGTTGAAGAGTTCTTTTAGGTATTTCTCATAATTCGAGACATAGATAATTAGTGCCGGAATATCCATCTCTCTAATTACTTCTGCGGCACTGATTCCATTGACATTCTTCATTTCAATATCAAGATAAATTAAAGAGGCATCATCAGAATGTGTGGTGGCGTAGCTGCCCCCGGCGGCACACCCCATCCTTGTTCTGCTTGACTATCTTTTATCTGGTATGGATGTTAGGG
>SFDP01000070.1 GCA_004558185.1 Lachnospiraceae bacterium
AGATCAATCCCCATTTCCTTTATAATACTCTGGCGTCTATCCGTTTTTTGCTGGAAATGGATATGAGAGAAAAGGCGGAGGATTCACTGATGGCTCTGGCAAAGCTTCTGAAACGCACTTTTTCCGATTACCGGAAATTGATTCCGGTGGAAGAGGAAATGAAGTCCCTGGAACATTATCTGATTTTAATGGAAAACCGCTATCAGGACACCTTTGTGTGGAAGATTCAGATGGAGGATGGGGCTAAGGACTGCCTTATTCCCAGACTTTCTATACAGCCATTGGTGGAAAATGCCATTTCCCATGGATTCAGTCAGAAAGAATGTATAGGCCATATCATCATTCGGGCGGAAAGAAAATATGAAGATTTAACAATCAGTGTCTGCGATGATGGGGAAGGGGCGGATTTGGAGAAAATTCACCGTCTTTTGAAGGAACCTTCTACAGTAGGGCAGAAAGGCCAAGTCAGTGGAATTGGAATCCGCAATGTGCAGGAACGGATACAGATGTATTTTGGGGAAAGCTACGGATTGTCGGCCAATTCCCTTGATGATGGAGGAACCTGTTTTAATGTGCGGATACCAGCGTGGACGGAGATGCCAGGAGAGGATGGATAGGGAATGCGGTCGCAGGGGAAACGTGGGGGAATGTGGACATGAGAATCATAATTGTGGAAGATGAAGGAATTACAAGGCAGTGGCTGAAGAAGAAAATCGAAGAGCTGGGACTGGATTTTCATGTAACGGGAATCTTTTCCAATGGACGTCAGGCTCTGGATTTTTTAAAAAGCCAGGAAACGGATGTGATTTTTACTGATATCCGTATGCCTGTTATGGATGGACTTGAGTTTTTGGAACAGGTACAGAAAATGGAGATAGAGCCGTATGAGGTGATTTTAAGCGCTTATGATGAGTTTCAGTATGCCCGTCAGGCTATGCGGCTGGGAGCGAATGAGTTTGTGCTGAAACCGGAAATCACCAAAAATGGTCTTAAGCAGATTCTGGATGATGCCAGAAAATGGAGGGAGCAGAAACAGGGAGGAAAAGAGCAGGAAGAGGAAAGTCAGGAAGAGAAGAGAGAAAAGAGTCTGTTGCGCCTTATTCGGCAGGGAACGGAGAAAGCGCAAGATACAGGGGAAGACAGGGAGCATGCCGGAAATGAGAATGAGCATTCGAAAGCAGATGCCGGAACGGACCGACAGGAACTGGCGCAGATATTCTATGAAAATTTGGAGACGGCGGACTTTTCAGATATTGTGCTGCTGGACCTTTATTTTGAGAAGATGGTGCAGCGCGAAAAGGTGATGGAGTTGACTGGGTTGTTTCTGGAACAGAAGCAGATGAAGGGCATCTGCTTTCAATGTGGAGAGCAGGAATTTGCGGTGATTTACCATCATGGAAAGGGACGGTCCTGTTTGACTACGCGGCTTGAGCAGGCTGAGAAGCTGAGAGAAGTACTTCAGGTTCATTTAGGCAGCCGTCTGAATGTAGGGATTAGCCGGAAGAAGGGGGAGGAAACGGAACTGAAAGAACTGTACCGCCAGGCGTCTGTAGCAAGAGAAAATAGGATCTTCTTTGGAATTTCAGGATGTCTCTGCTATGATGACATGCGTATTACCATGGAGAAACAGCCGGAAGAACTTTGCTTTAATCAGGACTTAAAGAGGATTGCGGAATATTTAAAGCAGAAAGATTATCAGGCTGCAAGGGATACGGTAGATAATTTTTTGGCAAAGGCTGCGGAAGCTCCTTATCTGCATCCGGCCTATGTAAAGGCGTTGTGTAATGAGATGGTGACGGCATATCTTCAGGAAGTACGGCAGTATACTCTGACAGATGATGAGAAAGGGCGGATTGGGGAAATTGAACTCCTTCTTGGAAAGACAGCATTGGATTTAAAAGGACTGTCGGAAATGGTTCTATGCGCAGAAAAGTATCTGAATGAGCTGTTGCGGAAAAAGAGCCAGATGTATCAGTATTCCACGTCCATTCAGGATGCTATGAAGTATGTGGAGGAGCATTTTAACCAGAGGATTTCCTTAGAGCAGGTGGCGGATTCGGTGTATTTAAGCCGGGCTTATTTCTCGGCGCTGTTTCGGAAGGAGACGGGGAAGAAATTCAGTACTTATCTTCAGGAGGTGCGGCTTGAAAAATCCAGCGCAATGTTGCGTGACGGCAGGATGTCCATTCAGGAAATTGCGGACCGTACCGGATTTTTTGATGCAGCTCATTTCAGCCGGGCGTTTAAGGAGCGGTACGGGGTAACGCCGTTTGAATACCGGAAGACCAGGAGGTAGCTGGATGGGAATGGCAGCAGAGAGAAAAAGAGAATAATTTGGTACAAATAATCAAAAAGAAATACAATTTTTGAGACGGTTGCGACATAGAAACGAAAATTTATAAAAAAATGAAAGAAAATATAAAAAACAGGGTGCAAGGAAATGTGAATCGGAAACATGGAACTTGCCCCCTGTTTTAGTATACTGGTATCAGACGTTGCGAGTAGAATGTATTGCAAAATGGGAACGTATAATTCTCGGAATCTCAATGAATGAGATTCCAACCGAAAATTGACAACTGAATATCGTGCAGTAAAAGAAATTTACGAGAAATGGACATAAACATTGGACATAGCAGGTACTATGCCTTGAAAAATTTTATGGAGTCGTTTAAGATAACATTATTAAGAGACCAATCTTAATAATGAATCTTGAAATGCCTCGACTGACGGCATTTCCCAGGCATCAAGATGTTGTAGCATCATGATGCCGTAGAGGCGGCAGTACCACATCTTCGTTGAGCGGTGCCTGCCGTCTTCTAATTTATAGTCTTCTTTCTCACGTTTGTTAGAACGTTCCACGGAAGTTCTTCCGTCATATTCCTTTTCCCAGGCTTTACTGTCTCTTGGCGGTATGTTAAATAACCTTGGATTGTCATCAGTAAAGGTATGAACGGTTCTGCCGTATTTTGCCGGTGAACAGGGATGCTCACAGAAGCAGCCACGTTTTCGGTCTGCTTTTGGACACCGGTATTTCGCCCGGTGTTTGGCAGCCTCATATCCATCTTTATGCATACGTAAGCCCAGCTTGCAGATAGGAATCCCATCCTTATCAATGGTGAAATCACCCTTATAGGTAAGATGTCCGGCATGTCCGGGATTGAGGTCAATAAAGGGTGTAATATTTTCCCGTCTGCAGTATTCATAGACAGGGTAAGCGTCATGGGCCGAGTCAAGAAGGAGTTTCTCAATACGGAATTCCGGGAGATATGCTTTCATGGTGAAAAAGGAATGGAGAAAAGAAAGCATGTCATGCCGGGAAGCCCTTTCTAAAAGCGGAAATACAGGAAGATCACTGTAGGAATCGGAAGCCACATACATATAGAGGTGGTAACCGAAAAAATAACATTCCCGATGAGAGTCCCATCCCCAGTTGCAGTCCGGCTGGGAGTAATGGCGTTTGCAGTTGCAGGAAAGGCAGCCATTTTCCTTACATTTACAGATCCGTTTTTTTCTCTGTTGTGCAGCAGTCCGTACAGGAGTGCCGTCACCGGCAAGGGCCAGATGTTGTGGATCAATCAAGCTTTTACGGATGGAAAGATCCAGGAACTGCTGTTTATAGAGACGAAAGACAAGAAAAAAAGGATTTACAGGTTTTACCTGCCAGCGCTCCAACAGGGGCAGGAGCTTAGAAGCTATGCTGGAGGTATTGCAAGGAGTTTTATCTCCTTTCTTTTTCCCTTTAGGCGGTTTCATTTTAGGGAAGCGGTCTTTTGGGGAAAGGTTGTTGGAGTCATCCTGCCAGATCCGGGAGAAAAAATCATAAAACGTGCCGACACCAGGAGTATTTCCAAAAGGGAAACCACTAAGGATAGCATAAAGAGGAGTTTCCCGGAGCATACGGCACCATACTGTAATGGAAGTTACTTTCAGTTTCAAAGCAAGCAGGTAGGAACGCAGCATACAGGATGGGAGCCGTGGTTCCAGTCCGAAAACAGAGTAGCATTCCTGCATTAGAGAATCCGTCTGGGAAAGATCAAGATACCAGAACTGCACGATATAATTCCAGGTGCTTTTGGAAAGCACAAAGGGGTCAGGATAGAACTTAAGGAAATCGGATACAAAAGTATCCTGATAGGCGGCATGTCCGCCAGGATTACAAGGTGACAAAGAAATCGCCTCCAGTCGATTGAAATAAAATATAATCAATCGGCTTCGCCGCAAATTTTTGGCGATTTGTCAAGCTTTTTTTGAAAAAAAGTGGGTGATTTTTTGAGATAGGGGTCGGAAAACCTTATAAAATCAGGGCTGAAGATTCCGAGAAGTTATCATATTGAAAAGGAGGACATAAAAGTATGAAAGTCAAACGAAGAAATGAGTAGTTGTTGAAAATAATGGAAGGGTTATTGGTATTATGCTTTCTATTATTTTATTTCGCTTCAACTACGGTATTAGCAGCAGAAGAAAAGAACGGGGATTATACAGCAGAAGATCTCAACGAAACGGAGATGATACACGAGAGTGGAGAAGAATTAAGGGTAGAATCAGAAGAAGTGGTGGATGAAGAGCCAACAGAGGAAGATGTTGTGACTATACAATCATATACGGCAGAAATTACCGGTTTGACATGGGTGATGCGAGACACATATATTGATGTTGGTGCAGCTTATACTACAAATGACCCGAATGTTCAGTTTCGTTGGTTAGAGTATAATCTAGATACCGAACAGTGGCGTACTATCGCGGGGTGGAATGGCGGAAATTGGGCGAGCTGGAAATCAAGTGTTGGAGATTACTGGCTGCATTGTGAGATGAGAACATCTGATGGGCAAGTGGTTACGAAGACAATGAGTTTTCATTATACAGCAGGGAATTTGAAAATCACGGGAACATATGCAGGTTTTACAGAAGCGTATGATACAACTGTTTTGTTAGGAATGACAGGTTCATTGACAAGCGGTGTTAAGTATTCTTTCAAGATTTATAATGTCGATACAGGTGTATGGACATCCATTTCAGATAAAAAAGTTAATAATTGGGTAACTTGGGGGGCAAAGACAGGTACATACTGGACACACTTTGAACTTTATACAGATGATGGAAGACTTGCAGATACTAAAACTTATGCGTTTGGTTCAACAGAGCCGGTGAGAAGGGCATTAATAATGGGAGAAACATCTACAAATCAAGTACCAATTGGAGATGTTGACAATATGAATTTGTTAAATATCAATTCTACTTATTATGGTAAACCATTTTATTCAAGCGTCAAGTTTGCAAATAAAACGAAAGCACAGATTATCAGTAAAATACAGACTACGTTTGCGGATACCGTAGATAGTGATGTCAGTTATCTTTATTTTACTTGTCATGGCGGAGATGGTGGAAAGTTATACTTAGAGCCAAATCAATTAACATTTACTCCTTTGGAACTTAGAAATATTATAGACACATACATTAAAGGCAAAGTGGTTATTGTTATTGATAGTTGCCATTCAGGGGGAAGTATTAATAAAGACAGTACGGATGATTTGGAGGAATTTGCAAGTTCTTTTATTCAAGTCTTTGAAGATGAAAGTAAATCAGGAGAGCTGCAGTCTGATAGATTTGCAGTGTTGTGCTCCTCACGTAACGATGAACCTTCGTATGGAGGTAGTACTGTCAGTGTTGCTACGAAATATTGGTTAGAAGGTGCTGGATGGAGTGTAACAAGTGGTAGTATTTGTTCGTTGTTTGCTGACAGTAATGGTGATAATAAGGTATCGTTAGATGAACTTTATCAGTATTCTTATGACAAAGTAGTAAAATATATGGATAATCAACAGCATATCGTATGCAGTCCAGAGGGAAGCGAAATAGTTTTATTTGGAAGATATTAGAAAAGGTAGTGTAAAGTAGCCTATGAAAAATTGGAGCTGAAAAAATGGCTCCATTAGAACCTTGAAAATTGCAGACATGTTAGTTTTCGGCGGTGTCC
>SFDP01000016.1 GCA_004558185.1 Lachnospiraceae bacterium
TCATAAGCCTATTATGCAAGAAAAAGCAACAAAAAGAAACCCCTATCCCCTCAAGATTGAGGGGCAGGGGAGTTGAATAGGCGGAGCCTATTTTTTATTCATAATAGAATTAATGCTCTTGCACAAAGATTTTTCGTCGCAACCATTCAGTACCCTCACCGTACGAACACAAATACATATAACATCACTGACGATAAAGCATTTGTACCTGTCCAATATGCGTTTTCTCACAGAGTACGCAGTAGATGTGTATGCCTACTAAACAGTTATTTTTCCTCTAAATATTCCCCCAGCTTATCCACGGCCAAAAGAAGGTACTGGGAGAGGCTTCCCTCATTACAGCCTACTATATGATGGTTGCAGCGATTAGTGGGAATTAAGATTTTGAAGGCCTTACTTGCACCTACTGCAGTGGCTATGGCGGGGGTGATTTCTCCCAACAGAGAGTCGGCAAATACAATTCCTACCGGGCCGAGAATGACATCGGCATCCCTTGCATTGACGATGCAGGGATTTTCCCCGGTGGCACCATAGTCAGCTCCGGCCTTTAGCATGGCCGAAGTGGCCATAGTATTGGTGCCGATAGCATACAGCTCTAATAAGGGCCATTTTTTCTTGATCTGTTCCACAAGGGCCTTGCCGATTCGGCCGCCCTGTCCGTCAATAATCGTTACTTTCATGATTTTCTCCATTCTTGAGAATTTGTAGTGAGTGAATGCCCGGACCTATTTCTCTCAATGGGCATTGGCTGTTTTTATAGATAAAAGCTTACAAAATAGTAATTCTTAATCGATAATATTTTTCTTTACCTGCTTCCAGGGTTTGAATATCCCTTTTATGGGAAAAACAGTCATCCTCATCTTCAAATATTCCGGAGCCATTCCATGGTTCAAGGCAAAGGAAGGGAGCCTTTCCGCCAATGGGAGTCCAAAAGGCGATAGAACTAAAATCGGGATAATCCATACGGATTCCCCTCCCGGTGGTTGGATTTTTCAACTTAACGCTGTGAGAATTAGTATGGTAAAAGTACAGGGCATCGTTGTCAAAAAGATTTTTCGACAGCTTTAAAACCTTACCTGTATTACCATGAACCATTCTCTTTTTGGCAAAAAAGCACATATTTTCCAAATCGTATACATAGGATTCCAACAACTCGTCTTTTTCAAACTCAAGAAGGTAGTCCTCAAAAACCTCATTCTCCTCCAGGGGGCAATTAAAACCGGGGTGGGCACCGATGTGGTAAAGCATGGAGCGCTGATCACGGTTAATCACCTGATAGGTCATATTCAGGCTTTGCATAGTTAATTCATAGGTAAGACGAAGTTCAAAGGCAAAGGGATAGCTTTCATGGGTAAAGGCGTTATCGGATAAAGAGAAGGTGACGCTGTTTATACCCTGCTCAAGAACGGTAAACTCAGATTCCTTGGCGAATCCATGCTTTGCCATGGGGTATTCGGCTCCATTAATGATGGTTCTATTATTTCTTACGTTGCCGATAGTGGGAAAGAGCAGGGGAGATGAACGCAGCCAATATTCGGGATTACCGCACCAGATATATTCCTTTCCAGCGGGATCTTTAAAAGACTTCAATTCAGCACCTAAAGAGTCAATGACTGCTTCGCAGCCCCGGTCAGTAATGGTAATACGCATGATGTTCCTCCTGTTGAATAAGGGTAATAGTCTTGTTTTCTTCAGTATAAAGTAAAGGCATCCTTTTTTCTACAGGTAAATAGAAAGAAAAAGGGTGAAAAAAAATCCACCTTATCAGTCACATGAATTCTGTTAAACTGTAACTAAGAAAATCGGCAGCGTAAAAAGTAGAGTTTTTCACCGTTTTATTTAGGCCATAGAACAAGCAAGGCCTGTTCTATGCATCGGGTTAGTGTGAAGGATTAAGCAGTGCCAAAAACAGAAAGAAAGGAAAAGGTCATGAAGAAAAAAAAATCCAGTAAAATTCCCAAATCAATATGGCTGCTGTTGTCGTTTCTTACGGCTATGGTGTTGTGGACATTGTTGTCTATGAACGAAAAAACGGCAAGAAGCTTTCCTAATGTGATTGTGACATTCCAATCTTTGGGAACGATGATCGAGAGAGGAGTGTTTTTTAAAGACATTCAGAGCAGTTTGATTTCTGTTTCAGCAGGCTTTGCCATAGGGTTTGCCTTATCTTTGCCGATAGCGATTCTGATGGCCTGGTACATACCGGTAAGAAATATTATTGAGCCGTGGATTCAGTTTATCCGAAACATTCCGCCGTTGGCATACGTGCCCTTGGTTGTTCTTTCAGCAGGTGTAGGACGAAGGCCTCAGATTATCGTGATCACCATAGCTACTTTCCTGATTATGACAGTAACGATTTACCAGGGTGTGCTGAATGTGGATGAAACGCTGATTAAGGCGGCCAGAGTGCTGGGAGCAACAGACAAGGATATTTTTCTTAAGGTAATCGCTCCTGCAACCCTTCCCTTCATTATAACGGCGATCCGGCTGGGCAGCTCCACCGCTCTGACGACCCTGATTGCGGCAGAATCCACGGGTGCGATGGCCGGTCTCGGTATGCGGGTCAGATCATTGAACAACAGCTTTGAATCGGCTCCCATGCTTTTATACATCATTATCATTGGGATTATCGGTATGCTGGTAGAGCAGTTCGTTAAATTCCTGGAAAGGAGGTTCACGGGATGGCAGGAGAAGAGAGAAGTGTAAAGGTCAGAATAGACAAGGTAAAAAAAATATTTAATACCAGAAATGGAGAAATGGTTGCCTTAAACGGAGTGAGTCTGGATATCATGGAAAATGAATTTATTTGTGTGGTGGGACCCTCCGGCTGCGGTAAATCCACCCTTCTGAACATTATTGCGGGTCTGCTTGAGCCTACCTCGGGAAAAGTATATTGTGACGGAGAGGAAGTCGTGGGAACAGGAACCGAAAGAGGCGTGGTATTCCAGCAATATGCACTGTTTCCCTGGATGACGGTAAAAAAGAACGTAATGTTTGGCCTGAATCTGAAAGGAATTAAAGGGCAGGAAGCAGAGGATATTGCCATGAAATACATAAAAATGGTACAGCTGGAGGACTTTATCAATCACTATCCAAAGGAATTATCCGGTGGGATGAAGCAGAGGGTTGCCATTGCCAGAGCCTATGCGGTAAATCCTTCTGTTCTGTTGATGGATGAACCCTTCGGGGCATTAGATGCCCAGACACGAACCCAGCTGCAGTCAGAGCTTCTGGAAACCTGGGAGAAGGAAAGAAAGACCTGCTTCTTCATTACTCACGATGTGGACGAAGCGATAATTCTGGCGCAAAAGGTAATTATCATGAGTGCCAGACCGGGAAGGATTAAGGAAATCGTCGATGTGGATATTCCTTATCCCAGAACTCAGGAAACCAAAATGACTCCTGAATTTTTAGAACTGAAAAATCATATCTGGAGCCAGGTATATCAGGAATATCTGGAGGTCAGAAAATAATTTAAGGCACCTGTCCTGTGAGAGAATTACAGGGTATAAATTAATTCAACTATTAAAGGAGGAAAAGGATGAAAAAGAAAGTATTGAGTTTAGTATTGGCCACAGCTATGGCAGTCAGTATGCTGGCAGGCTGCGGCAATAATCAGCAGGCGGCTGCACCGGCTGAGAGTGCACCTGCTTCAACGCAGGCGGCGGCGCCGGCAGAAAGTGCACCTGCTGAAAAAGAAGCAGTAGAGCAGGTAACCTTAAACCTGGCTTATATGCCTAATTATGGAAGTCTCTGGTCCATTGAAAATGCCATTGAACAGGGTTATCTGGCAGAGGAGGGGATTACTGTAAATTTAACAGAATTTGCAGACGGACCTGGCATCATTGCCGCAATGGAATCCGGAAGTATTGATATCGGATATATCGGACAGGGAGCACACAAACTATGTATCAACGGGCAGGCAACCATTTTTGCCCTGTCTCATATTTCCAATGGGGATATGCTGATTGGAGGCCCCGGAATTACCAGCATTGAAGAACTGGCAGGAAAAAAGGTAGCCTATTCCTCAGGAACCTCCAGTGAAGATATTCTGGTGAAATCACTGGCAAAAGCAGGAATGACTATGGATGATATTGTAGCAGTGGATATGGATGCTACCGGTATCGTGTCTGCAATCATTTCCGGCGGTGTGGATGCGGCTGCTACCTGGTCACCGAACAGCCTAAAGATTCTGGAAGAAGTTGAGGGGGCAGTTAAGCTCACCGATAATATGACCTTCTCTGATGAAACCATATCCTTAGCAAGCTGGATTGTAATGCCTAAATTTGCAGAGGAAAACAGAGATGTACTGGTTCGTTTTACCAGAGCGCTGTTTAAGGCTATGGATTATGCGGCAAACGATCACCAGCAGGAAACCGCAGCACTGGTTGCCAAGCAGGTGGCATTAGATGAAGCGACCGTATATGAGCAGCGCGGAGATGCACAGTGGCTTACCGGTAAAGAGGTGGCAAAGGGTGCTGCAGACGGTACGGTAGAAGGCTATTATGAGCTGCAGAAAAAGAGCTTCATCGAAGCCGGAGCAGTAGAAGGAGATCCGGCAGTTTCTGATTATGTATTGCTGGACGTAATGGTTGAAGCCGGAAAATATTAAACCGATGGACTTCCGATGAAACGGTAGTTGAAAAAGCAGGGCTGCCCGGAGGCGGTCCTGCTTTTGTCAGAAGGATTGAAGCAATCAGGAATCAACACAAAACGTTTTGAAATGGAGAAAATTATGTATCACAATTATTATAACTATGGTAAGAAGGAATTACTGGAAAACCCTCGTCTACCTCTCATCGTGATGGAAGATAATCCTACGGTTTTTCGAGCTATGGCAGAGGAGATGGTGGAGGAAATAAAGCGCAAAAATGCACGGGGAGAGAATACGGTAATGATCTGCCCTGTTGGCCCTGTCGGCCAGTATCCGTTCTTTGTGGATATGGTCAATGAACAGGAGGTGAGCCTGAAAAAGGTATGGTTTATTAATATGGATGAGTATCTCACCGATGAAAAAAAATGGATTCCCAAGGAGCATCCCCTGAGCTTCAGAGGCTTTATGGATCGTACTGTCTATTTCCGGATTAAGCAGGAGCTGGTGATGCCTGAAGAGCAGAGAATATTTCCGGATCCGGAAAACACAGGGTATATCCAGGAAATCATAGATAAGCTGGGGGGCGTTGACATCTGTTTTGGAGGAATAGGAATTAATGGACATATAGCCTTTAATGAAGCTGATAAAACCAAAACGCCCGAAGAGTTTTTGGCTCTTTCTACCCGTGTGCTGGAGATTGCTCCTGAAACCAGAGCGATTAACTGCGCAGGAGATTTGAACGGTGCATTGGAGGATATGCCTCATTTTTGCATTACCATCGGAATTCATGAGATTTTACAGGCCAGAAAGATTCGTCTGGGATGCTTCAGAGATTGGCATAGAGCGGTGGTAAGAAGGGCGGCCCATGGAGAAAAAAGTACAGACTTTCCGGTGACACTCTTACGGGAGCATCCGGATATTACCTTAAGCTTCACGGAGTTTGTAGCCAATCTTCCATAAGAGAAGCTGTGCTCTTTAGGATAACCGCTTTATTATGGAGGGAAAAATGAAAGAGATGTTTTTGATCAATGGAGAAGTCTTCATTAAACACAGCTTCTCCAAAAAGACTATAAGAATAGCCAATGGAAGGATTGAAGTCTTAGATCGGGAGGTTGCCATTCCTTCCGGGGCGGAGATTTATGATGCAGAAGGGAAAAAAATCGTTCCCGGCTTCATCGACATTCATACCCATGGCGCCATGGGAGTAGATGTGAACTCAGCTACTGCTGCGGATTTGGAAAAAATCTGTTGTTTTGCAGCCACCAGAGGGACTACCTCATGGCTGTGCTCAATTCTGACCGATACCAGGGAACAGACCGAATGGTGTATCGATCAGTTTAATGCCCATCAGGAGATGGAAAGCAAAGGAGCCAATTTGTTGGGAATTCATCTGGAGGGGCCTTTTTTGTCCACAGAATATAAAGGGGCTATGCCGGAGCGGCTTTTACAGACCAGAAATCTTCCGCTGTTACGAGAATATCAGAAGAGAGCCAAAGGGAAAATCAAGTACATTACCATATCACCGGAGATTGAAGGAATCAACGAGGATATTCCTGCCATGAAGGAGCTGGGCCTTACGGTAGCTATCGGTCATTCCGGGGCGGATTATGACACTGCATGGGAAGCGATTAATCAAGGAGCTGCAAGCTGTACACATACGTTTAATGCCATGAAACTATTTCATCAGCACTTTCCGGCGATTATGGGTGCTGCGTTGGAATCGGATATTTACTGTGAAGCCATATGTGATGGCCGTCATCTCCATCCGGGAACGGTCAGATTACTGTTAAAGGCCAAAGGGCTTGAGCGGGTAATTGCCATTACGGATTCTATTATGGCGGCAGGTCTTCCGGATGGAAACTATAAGCTGGGAGTAAATGATGTGGTGGTGGTGGAGGGAGATGCCAAGCTGGCAGATAGCGGAGTCCGTGCAGGAAGTACCCTGACACAGGATACAGCGTTAAAAAATCTTCTGGCCTTCACCCAAAGACCGCTGGAAGAAATAATCCCTCTGCTAACGGAAAATCCGGCCAGACTGATGAAGATTGCAGACAAAAAGGGCTTTATCGAGGAGGGAAAGGATGCTGATCTGGTCATTTTAGATGGAGAGAATCAAATCGCAGATGTATTTGTTGGAGGAAATAGAATCCAAAGATAGAGAACCTGTGGTACAATAGAGAAAAACAAAAGGAGATTGATCATGCTGATTCTGATGACCCTGAGTATGGTAATGGCCTCCCTGGTCATTGTGTTTGTAAAAAAAAATCAGGAATCACTGCTTCTTTTAGGCCTGTGCATCAGCCTGGCGATGGAAATCTGCGGGGTAATGATTTTTATTGCAAAAAAAGGTGGGATTTCGGAAGATATTCTCCTTTTTCTCTATTTCTCCCGAAAAATATTCAGTAAGGTTCAATATTTGAGCATAACGCTGAAGCAGTTAGGGTATTTGATAGCTCTGGGAAGAACTCTTTTTCCTCTTTTTTTTGTGGAGATGGCACTACATTATTCGATGATAGGCTGGATTCGAAAAAACGGCTGGATCAGGTATTTTTTGATGCTTCTTCCGGGAATCAGTCTTATTCTGTATTATCCTGGCATATATCGTGCAATTACCGATAAGAAGCCCATGATGCAAAGTCTGATTCTGGAAGGGGCTATGTGGTGGCTGACCATCTATTTGATTCTGGGTGTTCTCCTTTTAGCCCATGAATACCGAAGCATTACCATGAAATTCTGCAAACGGCAGTTTGGACAGATTGCGGTGAGCATGACAGCCATGGCTATTTTATATGTGCTCTATTATCATCAGGATCCGGGACAGGTTTATCGTTTTTACAGTGATGGCTTTGTCTGGCCCAGGGGAATCGGCTATTTACAGATCAATCCGAACCTGAGAAGCTATATCGGCTTGGTGGCGGTAATAGTGGTCTGTACAATAATGGGATTTTACAGCCTGTTTCAATACACCACGGGGATGTTCGAAGAGCACAAGGAAGATATGACGATGCAGCGCAAGTTCAACATGGCAAAGGTGGGTGCCTCCATGTTTGTTCATGGGATAAAGAATCAGCTTTTAGCTTCCAGAGTAGTCTGCAAACGAATTCGTTCCCTCTGTGAACAGCCTCAGGCAGATATGGAAAAAATTCAGGAGAACATCGATGCCTTGGAAGAGTTAAATGCCTCCATGCTGGACAGAATGGAAGAACTGTATAGATGTGTAAAAACCAATTCTATCTGCATGGTACCCATTGGAGTGGAGGAAATATTCTCAGAAGCATTGAAACGTTTCCACAAAAAGTATCCGGGGCAGGAGATTCAGATGCTTGTCCCAAAGCCGATCAGTATACTGGCAGATAAATCACAGCTTTGCGAGGCGCTTTCCAACCTTCTGATCAATGCACAGGATGCCATTATTGAAAGTGAGAAGCAGGAGGAAGGAAGAATTATCTTAAGCTGCTATAATGAGCGCCTATATACCGTTATTCAAGTGGAGGATAATGGTAAAGGAATGACGAAGGCACAGCTAAAAAGAATTTTTGAGCCCTTCTATTCTAATAAAAACTCGAACTATAGCTGGGGAATGGGATTGTATTATGCCCGGGAGGTGGTTAAGGGACATCTGGGATTGATGAAGGTAGAAAGCAGACCTCAGGAGGGAAGCCGTTTTTTTATCATGCTTCCCCGGTATAACTGATAAGGAGAAGGTCATGGAGGAAAACATCCGAATTTTGATAGCAGATGATTTTCAACTGCTTCGGGAGGACATGAGTGAGTTGTTAAACAGACAGCCCGATATGGAGGTAGTGGGAATGGCTGCAGACGGCAGGGAGATTGTTGCTCTGGCACAGCATATTCCTCACGATTTGATTCTGATGGATATTGAGATGGAGCAGAAGAATGCGGGGATTCTGGCGGCAGAAAAACTTCGAAGAGAGAATCCGGAGGAACAGATTATTTTTCTTTCGGTTCACGAAACCAAAGATATCGTGGTAACGGCCATGGGAGCGGGAGCAGTGGATTACCTGGTTAAGGGCTGCCCGGATGAAGAAATTCTTCATCATATCCGCTGTGTCAGGGCAGGCAATCCTGTTATGCAGGGATCCATACACGAAATGGTCATGCAGGAATATGCCCGGCTGCAAAAAAGCGAAAGAAGCCTGCTGTTTTTTATACATAACCTATCTAAGCTCACGGCCACCGAGCATGATTTGATCCGCCTTTTGCTGCAGGGCTGCAAGGTGCAGGAGATCGCCCGAATCCGCTGTGTAGAGGTGAGCACCATCAAAACTCAGATAAAGGGTCTGCTGAGAAAATTTGGCTGTGGGAGAACGAAAGAGATCGTCAGTATGATTCGTGAATTGAATATTGAGCACCTATTTTAGAAGTGGTTTGGAGGTAAATGTGAAAAAGAACCTGTTGATTATACATGGAGGCGGGCCTACGGCAGTACTTAATTCCTCTCTTTATGGGGCCGTCACGGAAGCGAAAAAGGATCCTCAAATTGGTCATATTTATGGAGCAAAAAATGGTACTGGAGGAGTGCTGAGAGAGGAGTTGATCGCTCTGGAGCAAGTACCGGAAAATGAACTGAAGCTGCTTCTGCAGACTCCCTCAAGTGCTATAGGAACCTCCAGAGATGAGCTTTGGCAGCAGGAGTATGACCGGATGGTGGAGGTTCTGATAAAATATCATATCGGGTACGTTTTGTTCAATGGAGGAAACGGAACCATGGATACCTGCGGTAAGCTTCATAAGACCTGTCGGGCCAGGGGACTGGATATTGCGGTTATGGGAATTCCCAAAACCATGGACAATGATATTTCCATCACCGATCACAGTCCGGGCTATGGAAGTGCAGCCCGCTTTATTGCCCAGAGCACCAGAGAGCTTTGTGCAGATGTGCAGGGACTGCCTATTCATGTGGTGGTGATGGAGGCGTCAGGAAGAAATGCCGGGTGGATCACTGCCGCCTCTGCTCTGGCAGCAGATAATGGAGGCCCGGGACCGGATTTGATTTATCTGCCGGAGGTTCCCTTTGAGGAAGAAAAATACATAGAGGATATTAAACGGTTGCTGACGCAGAAAAAGGGTATTGTGGTGGTGGTCAGTGAGGGGTTGAAGGATAAGGAGGGCAACCCTGTGGTTCCTCCGGTTTTTAAAACTGAAAGAGCCATCTACTTCGGAGATGTCAGCTCCCATTTGGCTAATTTGGTGGTGAAGCGTCTGGGATACAAGGCCAGAGGGGAAAAGCCTGGTCTTCTGGGGAGGGCATCTATACCGCTTCAAAGCCGGGTGGACCGGGAAGAGGCCAGACTGGCAGGAGAATTGGCCTGTAAGGCCGTACTGGGAGGCGAAGGAGGCAAGATGGTGGCCTTTAAACGGGTATCGGATACACCATACACCATGGAACCTTTTTTGGTGGACATCGATCAGGTGATGCTGGTGGAGAAGACGATGCCGGCAGAATTTATTAATGCAGAGGGCAACGGAGTTACGGAGAGCTTTAAAGAATGGTGCAGGCCCCTATTGGGCGAGGAGCTTTCTCCCATGATTGCCTTTAACCAATAAGGAAAAATGAAAAGCCGCTGAAGCGGCAGAATGAGAGGTAAAAAATGCTAGTACCGATGAGAGCGATTCTGGAGGCAGCAGATCGGGGAGATTATGCCCAGGGGGCCTTCAATGTCAATGCAGTCTGCCAGGCAAAGGCAGTAATTGAGGTTCATGAAATGTTCAGAAGCCCGGCTATTTTACAGGGAGCGGATCTGGCAAACGGCTTCATGGGCGGAAGATGTGATTTTATGAATGCCACGTTGGAGGATAAGAAAAAGGGGGCTAAAAATATTGCGGATGCAGTCAGAATCTATGCCGTGGACAGCCCGATTCCCGTAGCCCTTCATCTGGATCACGGAAAGAATATGGAATCCTGTATTGCAGCCATTGAAGGCGGGTATACCAGCGTAATGATCGATGGAAGTGCCCTTCCCTTTGAGGAAAATATTGAGCTGACCAGAGAGGTGGTAAAGTATGCACACCAGAGAGGAGTAACCGTTGAAGGGGAGCTGGGTGTGCTGGCCGGTGTGGAGGATCATGTTTTTTCGGCGGGCAGTACCTATACCAATCCCATGGATGCCATTGAATTTTTCAAAAAGACGAAGGTAGATGCTCTGGCCATCAGCTATGGGACCATGCATGGAGCCAATAAGGGAAAGAATGCGGTGATTCGAAAGGAGATTGCCATAGCCATCAAGGAATGCCTGCGCCACGAAGGAATTGAGGGCTATCTGGTAAGCCATGGTTCCTCTACCGTTCCCCGGTATATTGTGGAAGAAATTAATGCTCTGGGCGGTGAACTGACCAATACTTATGGAATTGATGTGAATCAGCTTATAGAGGCTTCCCACTGTGGAATCAACAAAATTAATGTAGATACCGATATTCGTCTGGCCGTTACCCGGAATATGAAGGAGCTCTTTGCCAAAGAAAAGGCACTCAGAACCTCTCCTTCCATCGGTGGGATTTATGAGCTGTTGGAAAAAAATAAGACAGCCTTCGATCCACGGGTATTTATTACACCGATCATGGATACCGTGATGACCGGAAGTATTCCTGATGAGCATATAGCTCGTATCTGCAAATGTATTGAGAACGGAGTAAAGGAAGTAGTGGGTACGTTGATCGTCAGATTTGGGAGCTTTGGTCATGCCCCTCAGGTGGAAGCAGTTACTCTGGAGGAGATGGCTGAGCGATATAAGAAGGCGGGAATTTAAAGAAGACAGAGTGTTTTCCAGAGAAAGGAAGAGGAATGAAGCATATTTATTTGAATTTAAAACGTTTTGATGTTCCTGCGGAATATGGTGGAGTAAACCGTCTGGCACCTGTGGCTGACTGGGGTAAGGTAATTGTAGAGGCTGTGCAGGAAGGATTAAAGGCATATGACCCGAAAGAAGCGGAATTTGCTATATATTTTCCAGAGGCTCATCTTTTGGCAGCTGCGGCGGCAAAAAAGGAAGACAGCCCCATTCAGATCGGCTGCCAGAGCGTATATCGTATGGATACGGCAGTGGGTGGGAATTTTGGAGCTTTTACCACCAACCGCACTGCTTCTGCCATGGTGGCGGCAGGCTGCAGCACAACGATTATTGGTCATTGTGAAGAGAGAAATGACAAAGCCGGTATTCTGGCTGAGGCAGGAGTAACGGATACTCATGCAGTAAACCGTCTTTTGAATCAGGAAATCAAGTGTGCAGTTTCCAGAGGGATGAAGGTGCTTTACTGCATTGGGGAAAAGAGCGAAGAGCAGGAAAACTGGCAGCAGGTTTTAGGAGAACAGTTGACCCTGGGCTTACAGGACGTGGACACCTCTAAAGTGGTGATCGCTTACGAACCGGTCTGGTCCATCGGACCGGGAAAAACTCCGGCGGACAGAGAGTATATCACGAAAATAGCCCGTTTCGTCAAAGAAAAGACCGGCGGATTAGATATTGTTTATGGCGGAGGATTGAAGAAGGATAATGCAGCCATGCTGGCTTCTATTCCGGAAATTGACGGTGGATTGATTGCTCTTACCCGTTTCGTGGGAGAAATTGGCTTTTATCCGGAAGAATACCTGGGAATTATCAGCCTATATATGGGAAAATAGACAATGGAATGTTGACGGATAAAGTTCCCGTGATTAAAATGCTGTCGGAGGCAGCAGAAAGAGAGGAAAGTATGAAACTTGATTTTGAATACGGACAGGGACTAATGACGGCTGAGCTGCCGGATACCACCGATATTTTTATACCGGGAGAAACGGTAAAGGATCCGGCTTTTATCCCGGAGGATCGGCTGGAGGCAGCCTATTTGGAAAGTCTGGCTAATCCTATCGGAATGCCCACCCTAACTCAGCTTGCTCATAAAGGGAGCACCGTAACCTTTATTGTGCCTGACCGGGTGAAAGGCGGTGAACAGCCTACCAGTCATCGGAAAATGAGTATAAAACTGATTTTAAAGGAGCTTTATGCGGCTGGTGTAGAGAAGAAGGATATTTTATTCATTATCTCCAACGGTCTCCATCCCAGAAGCAAGGAAGCGGATGCCAGAGCGCTTTTCGGAGATGAATTATTTCATGAGTTTTGGCCTTCGGGACAGATTATCAGCCATGACAGTGAAGACCCGGAGCATATGATTGACCTGGGTGTGACAGGGCGGGGAGACCCGGTGGTCATGAATAAGTATGTATTTGACTGCGATATCCCGATTCTCATCGGCCATGTACAGGGGAATCCCTATGGAGGATATTCAGGTGGCTATAAGCATAGTGCTACGGGAATCACCAATTGGCGTTCCATTGCCAGCCATCATGTTCCCTCTGTTATGCACAGGAAAGATTTTACTCCTGTGAACGGAGGAAGTCTGATGAGAAATAAATTTGATGAAATCAGTATGCATATGGAGGAAAAAATGGGGCATCCCTTCTTTTGCTGTGATGCAGTGCTGGATACCAATTCCAGGCAGATCGCCATTTTTTCAGGCTATGCAAAGGAAATGATGCCAATGAGCTGGAAGGTGGCAGACAAACGTACCTATGTCCACTGGGCCAGGAAGAAGTATGATGTGCTGGTTTTTGGCATGCCTCAGAAATTCCACTACGGAGACGGCATGGGAACCAATCCCATTATGATGATGCAGGCCTTAAGTGCGCAGGTTCTCCGATTTAAACGGATCATGAGTGACAAATGTGTCATTATTTGTGCTTCTACCTGCAACGGATATTTCCATGATGAGCTTTGGCCCTATCTGAGAGAGGTTTATGAGTTGTTTCAGCATGACCATATGAATATTCTACCGGATATGAACCGCTACGGAGAGTATTTTGCTACCAACGAAGAATATATCCGCAAATATCGGTTTACCAATGCCTTCCATCCCTTCCACGGCTTTTCCATGATGTCCTGCGGACACATTGCAGAAATGAATACCAGTGCCATCTATATCGTGGGAGCTCAGGAGCCGGGGTATGCAAGAGGGATGGGCTTGAAGACCAGAGAGAGCTTTGAAGAAGCCCTGGATGATGCTAAGAAGAAATTTGTGGGAGAGAATCCAAATATACTGGCACTTCCCATGACCTTCAAAAAGGCAGCGGTGCATCTGTGTATGCAGAATCCTGCCGAGGACTGTATGGATGCTTACGGCAATCTGGGAGGCTGCGGCTGTATGGGTTAGACAAAAAGTGAGGAAGCAGGAATGAGACTGTTTGGAAAGAAAGTAAATTCCGACTCTAAGAATGAGTATTTAGAAGAGCTGAACGCCTTTAAGAAAAAGGTGACCGGATATGCCGGAGAACTGAATCATAATGTGATGAAGCTGAACTACATTTCCGGAAGTACCGGTGCGGCGTTAAAGGCAGTTAACGGTTCTATTGCGGAAATTAATGAAGGAAACAGTGAATTGGCCACGCATATCAGCAGAGTCAACGATATTGCACGCCATATGGGAAACGGAATAGAAGCTAATATTCATCATGTGGAGAATTTGGTTCAGGTATCCCAGGCAATGACAGACAGCAATGAGAAGCTACTGGCCATTTTTCAGGAATTGTTAAAGAATAATAGTATTACTTCAGAAAAAATCACGGAGGTGGCAGAGAATACCAGACTGGTAAATGCCGCAGCATCTGAAATTTTAAAAGCCACCTCTACCATTAACGCCATAGCTCAGAAGACCAACCTGCTCAGTCTGAATGCTTCGATCGAAGCGGCAAGGGCCGGAGAAGCGGGAAGGGGATTTGCGGTAGTGGCTACCGAAATCAGGGAACTGGCTGAAATGAGCCGACAAAGTGCAGAGGAGATAGGCAGAGTTATCGAGCGGCTGAGAGCACAATCCTCAGTTACGGTGAACAGTATACAAGATATCCAGGATGCCTTTAGCCATCAGACGGAAAGCATGAAAGATACAGATGAGCTTTTAACCCTTACAAGAGGGAAAATTCTGGAGGTAAAGGAGCAGATCCTTCGGGTCGAAGAAAATATGGGAGAATTGGAGAGCTCAAAAAATACCATTGTCGGCAGTATGGAAAATCTTACCCGATTAGGTAAAAACAACTCCCAGGCTACGGAAATGATCGTAGAGGATTTCAGAAAAGTTATGAGGCATTCCGGAAATATTTCCGGTCTTGCGTTTTCCCTTACTGATGTTTCTGAGGATTTGCACTATCTGTCCCGTGAAAAACAAAAGGAAAGTGGGGAAGAAGAGAAAAAAAGAATCCTGAGAGTAGGCTATATGCCTAATTACGGCAGCTTATGCTCCATTGTTCCGGCCATGAGGCTGGGCTATCTCAGTCAGGAGGGATTGGAGGTAGAGCTTCAGGAGTTTAAAAACGGTATGCTGGTTATTGATGCCCTGAAGGAAGGGAAGCTGGATGTAGGATATATCGGAGACGGGGCCCATCAGCGTTGTATCAGAGGAGAAGCGCTTGTTTTTCTGCTCTCCCATATTTCCAATGCAGAAGCAGTATTCGGTAACCGCAGAAACGGTGTGCGTAATGTAAAGGCTTTAAAAGGAATGAGAATCGGAACCATTGGTGGCACCACCAGCGATACTATTTTGCATTTCACACTGGAAGCAGCAGGAATTAAGCCGGAGGAATGTGAAATGATCTACTCTTCACCGGAAGAGATTATTGAACAGATGGCTGAGGGGAAACTGGATGCCTGTGCCCTCTGGTCTCCTTATACCTTTCAACTGCAAAAACGAATGGGCAATGACTGCGTGCTTTTAGCCGATAATATGAATTATTCCAATAGGCTGGCGTCCTTATCTTCCTGGGTTACCTCACCGGAGTTTGCAGCCAAGAATGAAGAACTGTTACAGCGCTTCATCCGAGCCGTCTACCGGGGAATGGATTACCGTGCAATGGAGGAACATATGAAGGAGGTTGCACGCTGGGTATCTGAAGTTACGGGAATCAGTGAAGAGAGTCTCTATGAACAGCGTATGGATGCAGACTGGTCTACCCGGGGATATGTAGCCATTGGTGCAACTGAGGGAACGGTGGAAAGCCTGTATAAAGCGCAGCAGAAACAGTTTATTCAAAGCGGTGTCATAGCTCAGCCTGTACCGATTGAGAATTATGTATTGCTTAAGCTGATGAGTGATGCAGTAAAATAAGAAGCAGAAGAAGAGGATAAAACAGTCCGGCAGGTGCCGGAGAATGGAGTATGATTTGATACCTGTGATTCTATTTTTTGTTTGTATATTTGCTTCCAGTATCGGGGCAGTCGTAGGTGCCGGAGGAGGGATTATCATTAAGCCGCTTTTGGATATGCTGGGTATCCTGCCGGTATCTACCGTAAGCTTCTGCTCAGGCTGCACCGTATTGGGAATGTCGATAAGCTCGCTTCTCAGGGGAAGAAATGACGGAGTCAGGCTGAAGTTAAAAACCAGTACGGCTCTTGCTCTGGGGGCGGTTCTTGGAGGACTGGCAGGCAGAGCCCTGTTTGATTTGATTAGGAGCAGCTTTGCCGATGAGAGAGCTTTAGGGGCGATTCAGGCTGCAGCACTGACTCTGATCACCTTCCTGGTATATCTCTATATTTGCAAAAAAGATCGGCTGCCATCGCATACGGTAGATAGTTTATGGCTATCCGTCATGATAGGTCTGTTCTTGGGAGCGATATCCTCCTTTTTGGGTATAGGAGGAGGTACGGCAAATGTGGCCGTACTCTTTTTCTTCTTTTCTATGGAGGCAAAGGAGGCAGCTAAAAATTCTTTGTATATTATCGTATTTTCCCAGATTTCAGGAATAATTTCCGCCGTGGCAACGAATAATGTGCCGGAGTTTTCCTGGATTAATCTGTTTAGCATGGTGGCCGGGGGAATAGGAGGAGCATTGATTGGCGCCGCCATTTCCAAGAGGATCAACAATGCAGGAGTGGAAAAGCTGCTTCGAGCCTTATCTCTGTTTATCGTAGCAATGAGCTTTTATAATGTATTAAAATATACATTTTTTTGAACCGATCTGCGGTAGATTAATCTGGTGTTTTTCTTTTTTCTGTGTTATAGTCACAGGGTATAGTAATTTACACCCGAAATTGGAGCACGTTGTGAGAAAAGAATACAACAGACTGCTTTGTTATCTGCTGGGAGTGATTTTTTTGCTATGGGGGGCATACCCCGGGCATATCCGATGGACTTTGGGCTTTGGCGGACCGGAAGCTGCCCAGACAGTCTTTAGTAATGTATGGGAAATTGAGGATGATGCGGGAGAGACTTGTACTTTGCAAATGTCCACAAAAAAAGTTTCCGACAAAACAGATCTAAGCAGCACAAACAGCAGAAAAAGGATACTGCAGGAAGCTGCCCTCCTTCTGGCTACATTGACACTGATTTATCATTTTATGAATATGCGGGAAATGGAACGGGCTCTGAGGCTGCCTGCAAAGTGCAGCGAAGGAGTAATTCCTCATTTTATCCATAATCAGGATGGGAAAAAACAAGGTCTTTTCGTCTGAAAGAAAGATACGACAGAAAGGATGAAAGGAAATGATTTTTGCCGAACTGATTTTTTTAGCTATTGGTTTTTTGCTGCTGGTGAAGGGTGCAGACTGGTTTGTAGACGGTACCTCGGGAGTGGCCAGGAAGGTAGGAATTCCTCAATTGGTAGTGGGACTGACCATTGTGGCCATGGGGACCAGTGCGCCGGAGGCGGCGGTAAGCATTACGGCAGCCCTCAGAGATAATGCAGAAATTGCCATAGGTAATGTGGTAGGGAGCAATATTTTAAATATTCTTATTATTTTGGGAATAACCGCAGTCATTGTTCCTGTGGCTATTCAGAAATCCACCCTGAGAATCGAAATTCCCTACATGATCGTAATTACCTTAGTGCTGATCATCATGGGAAGCACAGGAGGGCAGATCAGCAGACTTGAGGGGATATTCCTGTGGCTGCTGTTTTTGATTTACTTAGGCTATTTATTTTATATGGCCAAAAAAGGAAGACAGGAAAGCAGCGATGAAGAAAAGAGCTTGTGGAAGCTCATCCTGTCAGCCCTTATTGGCGGTGTACTGATTATCTGGGGAAGCGATATTACCGTAGACAGCGCAACAGCAATTGCCCAGACGGTGGGACTGAGTGAGCGCTTCATCGGACTGACGATCGTGGCTCTGGGAACCTCTCTTCCTGAGCTGGTTACTTCGGTGACTGCAGCCATTAAGGGAAATGCAGATATTGCTATCGGAAACATTGTAGGAAGCAATATCTTTAATATTCTGTTTATCCTGGGAACGACAGCTCTTATTACACCGATTCCTTATGAAAAAAGCTTTTTTACCGATGGCCTGGTGGCTATAGGGGCAGGGATAATTCTCTGGCTTGCGGTTTGCCGAACCAGAAAACTGAAAGCTGGCTGGGGAGTAATCATGCTGCTTTGCTATGGAGCATATTTTATCTATTTATTATAGTGAGAAAAGCACTGTGTGAGCAGTGCTTTTCTTTGGCTATAAATTGACAAAAACAGACCATTGTAGTAGCATAAACAGGTAGCCGGTGCGATTATGCCAATTACTTAATATTCGCTGTACTAGTATAACGGTTCATCTAGGATAAGCAAAAATGAGTTAAGGAATACAGCCGATAACAGAGCATACGAAAGAAAAGGCGGCAGAATGGAGGACAGGATATTATGGCGATTACATATGATCAGTTAAATGCGCAGGAAATTCTTGATGATTTGGAAAAAATTTGTAAGACAGAAGCAGTCTGCGGAGGCTGTGCGGGAAAAGAGTGCCTGATCGGTTATAGCAAGATTTGTACTAAAATATGTCAGAGGGATAAGGTGACCTATGTATTTGAGGGACAGAAAAATATGCCTCAGTACGATATTCGGGGTGGTTATGATGAATTTGAAACACTCCACGGCATTGCACATCTTTTGTCCCAATGCAGAAGCTGTAAGAGCGGTCATTTTGATAACTGCATTATCAACGTGGTTCGTAACTGCTTGGAGGTAATTGAGTTCGGTGAAGAACAGGAGTTTGACGGAGAGGTGCTCCCTTATCTGATGCGTATGGGGCAAAAGAACCCCAGCAAAGGAGCAATTATCCTGGAGGAGTATCAGAATAAGAAAAATCGGGAATAAATCAACCATTGGAAAACGCCCCTAAAAATGGAGGCGTTTTCTTACTGTATTGCGCAGTCTTGCAATGGACAGAATGGTAATCAAAGCGATAGAGATAATGGTGCAGACACTGAATACAATGGCCGACCAGCCCAGCCGCAGTTCATGTCCCAGAAAGTGATCGATTAGCAATTCGATTCCCACGTTAAAAAGACCGATTTCTATAAAGAAATAGAGCAGGGCAGCTAACCAGGAACGGGAGATCAGCTTACACAAAAGGACATAAATCAGAAAAAATGCACCGGCCATCAGGGTAATGGGAAGAGCCAGCCCCTTAAACCAGCCGGAATCCCGGGTTAATCTGCTGAGGAAGAACTCATAGCCCACAATACATATCCCATCCAGGGTCAGAGCCACAGACCATGGCAGGCGGGTATACAGCATCTTAGGGCATAAAAAGACCCATAGCAGGATGCAGGCTCCGATAACCGGCCAAGACCATCGAATTCCCTGAAAGGTAGTCAGATTAAGAATCAGGCAGGTTAGGGCTGAGGCTAAAAGAACAATGGTAAGCCAGATGCCTGCATCCTTTCTTCTGGCCAGCTCTACCTCCCCTTTTTTTTCGGAAAAAGCCGGAGAGGAAGAGCCGGTAGTCTGGAGATCATTTGGATTGATTACAGGAGTATGGCACAGGGGGCAGACCGTAAGAGACTGCTCCAGCTTCACTCCACAATTTACGCAATAAGACATAGTGTTCTCCTCCTTAAACAAGAATGATACGAAAAAGCGTTATTCATAAATGTGCTGCTTCGATAAAGGCTAAAAGTCACGATTACTTTCGATCGTTACCGGTATGCCGTCTGCTACCAGCTTTGAAAAAAAGAATCGTTCCACATCGGATTCATGAATACAGCTTCCGAAATTGATGGTTAATGTGTCCTGAAAGCTGACGATGGCACAGTTGGTTCGGGAAGAAAAGGGAATTCCCATGTAAATATCAAAGCGTTCAATAAAGGGAGCCATACCCTCAGGAACCTTCAGGGCTCCCATATTGGTCAGACCGGCAGAGGAATTCCTGTCCTGGACTCTGCGGTAAAAGGTTTTTACTACAAAGTCCTTGATAAACAGAGGCACTACCCGAATAAAGGGATTACGCTGGGTGGCTGCATTAGTGGTAATATCTCCCCGTAAAAATTTTTCATTAATGTAGTAGCGCATATAATGATGTACCTGCCTGATAATCTCCTCGAAAGTATAATCCCCCAGTCTGGGGTCGATGGAGGGGTAAATCATGGTAATAAAATTACGCAGAGTTTTTGAAGGAAAGAATCGGCGCAGATTCACCGGCATGGCAATTTTTACCGGACGTTCTTTTATAGGCTTATCCTGTTGTTGTTTTTGCAGTAATGCATATAATAAAACTGAGTTCAGATATTCTGTAATCGTACAGTGATAATGAGAAGCCACCTTCATGACCGCACTTACGCTCATAATGCCGTCAATGACATGAAAGGTATAAAAGGGCTCCTTTGTGCCTCTGACCCGGTAGGCTCTTTCCATGGGGCGGGGCGGCCTTACCTTGGCATTGGAGTAGCGAAGATAGGCGTCCTCCAATTCCTGAGGGTCAACTTCCTTGTGTATGTCCAGAACAAAGTATTGATTGGCAATTTCATGCCCCAGAAGCCGCAGATAATTAGCAGTTATGGTGTGAAGCAGATGCATTCCGCCGGTACCGTCTCCCAGACTGTGGTGGGCTTCCAGAGAAATGCGTTTACCATGGTAGTATACACGGATCAGATGTCGGTTATTGGTTTTAAAGGGCATAGGCATACAGAAATTGCGCACATCCTCCTGAACGAAGGGACCGGGTCTGTTGTTGGGCTCAAGATAGCGCCAAAAAAGTCCCTTGCGCATGGCCACCTTATAGGTGGGAAAACGGGGAAGAGTCATGTCTACTGCCTTTTGCAGAACCTCCGGCTGAATGTCCTCCTTTAGTAAAACCGACAAACGAAAGACGGAGGAAAAATCACGACGCTGCAGAGTGGGGTATACAATGGCAGACAGATCCAGGGGATACCAGCCCTGTTTATCCGGCTTTCTATTATTCATAGGTTCACCTCCTGTAGTCGATTGCTCTCCCTAATCAGGAAATTAAGATTTATTATAGCACACTTTACGAAGAATTTTAACTATGCTAAAATAAAAGGCTGAAATAAGAAATGGAGGAAAGCTGATGAAGTATGTATTTCAGCTTATGCTGATTTTAACCATAAGTTTGGCAGGAGAGCTTCTTTATGCCCTTCTTCCACTTCCTGTGCCGGCCAGTATTTATGGACTGGTCATTCTGTTCGTCCTTTTGCTGACTAAACGAATCAAGCTGGAACAGGTGGAGGAGACAGCAGATTTTCTGATGTCCATTATGCCTCTGTTCTTTATTGATTCTACAGTAAAAACCATGAATGCCTATGGTCTGATTAAAGGAAGAATAACGGCTCTTGTACTGGCCTCCTTTCTTTCCTTTGCAGCGGTAACCATAGTAACCGGTTTGACAGCGCAGGGGATCATTCGTATGAAGAAGAGGAAAGGAAAATCTAATAATGAATATTAATGAGCTGCTGGGAGAATCCCTGTTTTTTGGCATGGTACTTACCCTGATTGCCTATAAAATCGGTTTTTCCATTCAGCAGAAATGGAAGAAGGTCTTTTTGAATCCTATGCTGATTGCGGTGGTACTGATTATCGGCTTTTTGCTTCTTACAGGAATTTCTTATGAAACCTATGCCTATGGAGCAAAAAACTTAAGCTATTTTCTGACACCGGTAACGGTTTGCCTGGCAGTACCCTTGTACAGACAACTGCAGGTGTTAAAGAAAAATCTGGCAGCTATTCTGATCAGTATATCCATTGGCTGTCTCGTTCATGGAGCAGTGGTGCTTGCCGTTTTGGCAGCCTTTGGAATAGAGGAGAAACAGCTAATCAATTCCCTTCTTCCCAAAAGTGTAACTACAGCCGTTGCACTGGGTATTTCCTCAGAAATAGGGGGAATTCAGGGGATTACGGTAATTGGTGTGATGATTGCGGGAATATGCGGAGCAGTACTGGGGCCTGTCCTATTAAAGCTGGTGCGTGTTACAGAGCCGGTGGCTCAGGGCTTGGCCATCGGAAGTGCCTCTCATGCAGTAGGCACCTCCAAAGCTATAGAACTGGGAGAAATACAGGCAGCGATGAGCTCTTTAGCCATCGTCGTAACCGGAATGCTGACGGTGGTCATCGTTCCCTGGATCGTTTCCCTGATGGGATAAGGCAGAACAGGGGATTAAAATGCTGCTAAAGCAGCAGAATGAGAAAAATGATGAAAATTTTTACAAAGAAGAAAGGAAATATAGATTTTTTGCAGAATTAATAAAGTAAAGACCTGATGTACGATTTAGGAGAAGGCTCCGGGAGGAGAAATAAAATGACCATTCGGGAAAGTCTGGAACAATGGGAAAAAGAATACTTAAGCCCTCATGCAGCTTTAAGTATGTATTCGAAAGGGAGGCTGAAGGAGGAGGAGCCCTGCGACATACGCCCTGTTTTTCAGCGGGATCGGGACAGAATTCTTCACAGTAAGGCTTTCCGCCGGTTAAAGGACAAAACACAGGTGTTTCTCAGTCCGGAAGGCGATCACTATCGTACCCGACTGACTCACACTCTGGAGGTGAGCCAGAATGCCCGTACCATTGCCAAGGCGCTTCAGTTGAATGAAGACCTGGTAGAAGCCATTGCCTTGGGGCATGATTTGGGACATACTCCTTTTGGGCACGCAGGGGAAAGGGCTTTAAACCGAATATGCGAGCTGGGCTTTGCCCACAATGAACAGAGTGTGCGAACTGTGGACTGTCTGGAAAAGGGCGGCCAGGGTCTGAATCTGACCATGGAGGTTCGAGACGGAATATTGAATCATCAAACCAGTGGAAAACCCTCAACACTGGAGGGACAGATTGTGCGTTTTTCCGATAAAATAGCCTATATTCACCATGATATGGATGATGCCATCCGGGGAGGTATTCTCACCGAGGCAGATGTTCCGGCAGAAATCAGCAGCGTAATCGGAGAAACCACAGGGGAAAGACTGAACCATTTTATTCACGACATTGTAACCACGAGCTTTGGAAGGGATAGTATTTCCATGTCTGAGCCGGTGGCAGAAGCTATGGCAAAACTGCGCCGATTTATGTTTGAGAGAGTTTACATGAATCCTCAGGCCAAAAGTGAGGAGAAGAAGGCAGAGGCGCTGATGGAAACTCTATATGATTATTATTTAAAAGCTCCTCATCGCTTACCCCGGGAATATCAGCAGATGATGGATAAGGGAGAAAAAAAGGAGCGTGTAGTCTGTGACTATGTGGGAGCCATGACGGATCGCTTTGCGATTGCCCAGTATGAGGAAATTTATATTCCCAAATGCTGGCATGGCTGAACAGGAAGCTGAAGAGAAGCCTATAGAGGAATGGAAGCAGGAAAAGGAGTTTGGTTCATGTATTATCCTGATGAACTGGTGGAAGAAATAAGAGCCAAAAATGATATAGTGGACATTGTTTCAGGATATGTGAAGCTGACGAAAAAAGGATCCAGCTATTTTGGTCTTTGTCCTTTTCATAATGAAAAATCTCCGTCATTCTCCGTATCACCCATGAAGCAGATGTATTATTGCTTTGGCTGTGGAGCGGGAGGGAATGTATTCAGCTTTTTAATGAATTATGAGAACTTTACCTTTCAGGAGGCTTTGAAGGTGCTGGCAGACAGGGCAGGGGTGAACCTTCCTGAGGCTGAATATTCAGCACAGGCCAGAAAGGAAGCGGATAAGAAGACGGTTCTTTTGGAAATCAATAAGGAAGCAGCAAAATACTTCTATTATCAGCTTCGGGGAAGACAGGGAGAAATGGGCTATCGTTACCTGACAGGAAGAGGGCTGTCGGAGGAAACCCTGCAAAAATTCGGCCTGGGCTTTGCCAATAAAACTAGTAACGATCTGGTTTCCTATCTGAAAAGCAAGGGGTATCAGGATGAACAGCTTATTCAGGCAGGACTGGCCGCTGCAGACGAACGCTTTGGGCTTCATGACAAATTTTGGAATCGGGTCATTTTTCCCATCATGGACATAAACCACCGGGCTATCGGTTTTGGTGGCAGAGTAATGGGGGAGGGAACACCCAAATATCTGAACTCCCCGGAGACCCTGGTTTTTGATAAAAGCAGGAATTTGTACGGCCTGAATTTTGCCAGGACAGCACGAAAAAACAACATGATTCTCTGTGAAGGCTATATGGATGTAATAGCCCTTCATCAGGCAGGCTTTGGACAGGCTGTGGCCTCTTTGGGAACAGCGTTTACTCTGGGACAGGCTAATCTTCTAAAGCGCTATACTGATCAGGTATTGTTAGCTTATGACAGTGATGGGGCAGGAACCAAAGCGGCCTTAAGAGCCATAGGGATTTTGCGGGAAACAGGACTTGCGGGAAAGGTCATCGATCTCAGTCCCTATAAGGACCCTGACGAATTCATTAAGAATCTGGGAGCAGAGGCATTTCAGAAAAGAATTGATCAGGCAGAGAATGGGTTTCTGTTTGAAATTCGTATATTACAGCAGGGCTTTGACCTGTCTGATCCGGAGGAAAAAACCAGATTTCATCGGGAAATTGCAGGGAAGTTGTGCCAGTTTTCAGAGGAAATGGAGCGTGGAAACTATCTGGAGGCAGTAGCCGAGCAATATCAGATCAGCAGAGAAAGTCTGAAAAAACTGGTAGAGGCCTATGCAGTCCGGGAAGGGCTTGCCAAACCCATAAATCGGCCTAAGTCCGGGATTCAATCGGCAAACAGAGCCAAAGAGGGAATCAGACGGGCGCAGCGGCTTTTGATCACCTGGCTGACAGAGGAGCCCTATTTATATGCCAGAGTAAAGAAGTATCTGTCTGCCAAAGATTTTACGGATGAGCTTTATCAAAAGGTAGCTGAGAAGCTGTTTGAGGGCTTTGAAGCAGGGAACAGCAATCCCGGCAGCATTGCCAGCTTTTTTCCTGACGAGGATGAACAAAGGCAGGTAGCAATGCTGTTTAATACCAAAATCGAACTGCCTGATTCCTTACCGGAGAGGGAGAAGGCCTTTCATGATATTTTACTTACCGTTAAACGGAACAGTCTGGATTATTATTCCGGTCGTCAGGGCAGTGATATCACTGCCATAAATCAGGTGCTGGAAGCCAAAAAAGCCCTGGAAGAGCTGAATAAAACGCATATTTCTTTACAGGAATGACCACACTATGGAAAGCAGCCCTTGAAGAAAATGGATACAAAACCCTAAATGGAAGGATGGAACCTTAAGATGGATGAAAACACAAAGGTAAAATTAGAGGAAAGAATGAAGGAGCTTCTGGCTCTGGCAAAGAAGAAAAAAAATATGCTGGAATATCAGGAGGTTGTGGATTTCTTTGTCGGTTTTCCCATAGAGGAGGAACAGCTTGATAAGATTGTTGAAGCTCTGGAAAGAAGCGGGGTGGATGTGCTTCGAATCACCGAGGAAGAGGTGCCTGTGGAGGATGATGAAATCATCCTTTCGGAGGAGGATGAGGTGGATGTGGAGAACATTGACCTCAGCGTGCCCGATGGTGTCAGTATTGAAGATCCGGTAAGAATGTATCTTAAGGAAATCGGAAAGGTTCCCTTGCTCAGCGCAGAAGAAGAAATTGAGCTGGCTCAGAGAATGGAGGAGGGGGATGAAGAGGCAAAAAAACGCCTTGCAGAAGCCAACCTTCGTCTGGTAGTAAGCATTGCCAAGCGTTATGTGGGAAGAGGGATGCTGTTTTTGGATTTAATTCAGGAGGGAAATCTGGGACTGATCAAGGCAGTGGAAAAGTTTGATTACCGTAAAGGGTATAAATTTTCCACCTATGCGACATGGTGGATACGTCAGGCCATTACCAGAGCGATTGCGGATCAGGCAAGAACCATTCGTATTCCGGTGCATATGGTGGAAACCATAAATAAGCTGATCAGAGTGAGCAGACAGTTATTGCAGGAGCTGGGAAGAGAGCCCAGCCCGGAAGAAATTGCAGAGGCCATGAATATGCCGGTAGAACGGGTCAGGGAAATTCTTAAAATTTCCCAGGAACCGGTTTCCTTAGAGACCCCTATCGGAGAGGAAGAGGACAGTCATCTGGGTGATTTCATTCAAGACGATAATGTTCCTGTACCGGCAGATGCGGCGGCATTTACCCTGTTAAAGGAACAGCTTGTGGAGGTATTGGGTACATTGACGGAGAGAGAGCAGATGGTACTGCGCCTCAGATTCGGTTTGGACGATGGAAGGGCCAGAACGCTGGAAGAGGTGGGGAAGGAATTTAAGGTTACCAGAGAGCGTATACGTCAGATTGAGGCCAAAGCTCTGCGCAAGCTGCGCCATCCAAGCAGAAGCCGCAAATTAAAGGATTATCTGGACTAATGTGAAAATAGAAATTTTCACCTTTTATTCAGGCAATAGAACGGGCAAGGCTGGTTCTATGTATCGATTAGTGTGAAAAAAAGCATTTTCACCGTCTTATTTGAGCAGTATTACAGGGAAGCCTGTGATATGTATGGGGAGTGAAATGGAGTTATCAAAACGATTACAGGCAGCAGCCAATCTGCTCAGTCAGGGAGTTTCGGTTGCGGATATTGGCTGTGACCATGGTTTTTTGTCCATTGAGCTGGTGAAAAGTGGGAAGGCGCCGTATTGTATTGCTATGGACATAAACCGGGGGCCCTTAGAAAGAGCCAGGGAGCATATAGCCAGAGAAGGGCTTTCTACATACATTGAAACCAGACTCTCAGACGGAGCCAAAGGCTTAAGGTTTCATGAGAACGAGGAAGGCAGTAAGCGGTTAGAGACAGAGGCAGCCCTTTTGGCAGGAATGGGCGGAAGATTGATGATTCGAATTATTGAGGACAGTCTGGAGAAATTTCTGGCTATGAAGGAATTCGTTTTGCAGCCTCAGTCCGATGTCCAATCGGTACGCCGATTCATTCGTCAGATCGGACTGAGAATAACGGCGGAAGATATGGTATTGGAAGAGGGGAAATTTTATCCCATGATGAAGGTGGAAAAGCAGGAAAATCAAAGGCAGCAGCCATTGATTAAGCATGACCAGAAGTTGTTTGACTGCTATGGTGAGCTTCTGCTTAAGACCAGACATCCGGTTCTGAAAGAGTTTTTGCTCAGAGAGGAGGGCTTGTACCAGGAAGTCCTGGGCCAATTGCAGAAGCAGAACTCCCTAAGAAGCTGCCGACGACGGGAAGAAATAGAAAGGATACTATTTGATATCCGACAGGGATTGGAGAGGTATTACGATGAAGTGTAAGGAAGTGATGGAATGTCTGGAAAGACTGGCGCCCCCCTCTTATGCCGAGGACTGGGATAATGTGGGACTCTTGGCAGGGAGAGAGGACAAAGAGGTAAAACGGATCATGTTGGCTCTGGATCCCTCCGCAAAGGTGATTGAGCAGGCCTGTCATTGGCCGGCAGATATGCTGATCACGCATCATCCTCTGATTTTTTCCGGGATGAAGTCCATTACCACCAATGATTTTATCGGAAAAAAGATTTATAGACTAATCAGAGAGGATATTGCCTGCTATTGTATTCATACCAACTTTGATGCGCTGGGGATGGCAGAGGCAGTAGCAGACCGATTGAAGCTGTCAGACTGCCAGGTATTGGAGACTGCTTTTCAGAATGATTTGGTTATGGAGGGAATAGGGCGCATAGGCGACCTTCCCCAGCCGATGACTCTTGAGGAATGTGCAAAGTATGTACAAAAGCTCTGTAAGCTGCCCAGTGTCCGGCTTTTTGGAGCCTTTGAGGAAACCGTTAAGAAGGTGGCACTAGTACCGGGGTCAGGAAAAAGCTACATTAAGCAGGCTTTGATGCGAAAGGCAGATGTCCTGATTACAGGAGATATAGGCCATCATGAAGGTCTGGATGCCGTGGAACAGGGGCTGGCAATAATCGATGCGGGCCATTTTGGACTGGAAAAGATTTTTTCCTCTTATATGGAGGAAGTGCTGAAACGGGAGCTGCCGGAGGCAGAAATAAGAATTGCCAAAGAAGAAGCCCCCTTTCAAACGATTTGTTAAAGAGGAGGGAAGAGAGAGCTGATATGCTTACAGTGAGGATCAACAATACAACAAGACAATATCCCCATGGAACCAGCTTTGAGCAGGTGGTGGAGGAATTTCAGGACAGCTTTAACCGGACTATCGTGTTAGTTGTAGAGGATGGAAAGATTAAGGAGCTCCATAAAACTCTGCAAAAGGATGGGGCAACCATTGAATTGATTACCAGAAAAGATAAAATCGGTTACAGCACTTATGTGAGAAGCGCCACATTACTTTTGGTGAAAGCCATTAATGATCTGGTGGGAAGTGCCAGAAGGGGAGAGATTAAAGTTGAATTTTCTTTAGGGCCTGCTCTGTATTGTTCGATAAAAGGAGGATTTAAGGCAGAAAAGGAGCTGGTTGAACAAATTAAGAAGCGGATGAAGGAGCTGGTAGAAGCTAATCTGCCCATTCATAAAAAGGCTTATCCGCTGGAGCAGGCCAGAGCCATTTTTTCTGCTCAGGGAATGGAGGACAAGGAGCAATTGTTCTGGTACAGAAGAAGCTCCTATGTGAATATGTACTGTCTGGAGGATTATTATGACTACAATTACGGCTACATGGTGCCCTCCACCGGATACATCGATCAGTTTGATCTGACCGCCCATCAGGAAGGTCTGCTGTTGATTCTTCCTACCAGGGAGGCGCCCAACTGTCTTACGGATTTCCCTGCCCGGAATAAGCTGTTTGATACACTGATGGAATCTACCAGATGGGCAGAGGATATTGGGGTAAATACGGTAGGTGACCTGAATCGGGCAGTCTGCGATCAAAGATTACAGCAGGTTATTCTTATGCAGGAAGCTCTGCAGGAAAGAAAGATTGCAGAAATTGCCAGTGAAATTGCCTCCAGAGGTAATGTAAAATTTGTGATGATCGCAGGACCATCCTCATCAGGGAAGACCACCTTTTCCCACCGCTTGTCAGTGCAGCTAATGACGCATGGTCTGAAGCCGCATCCGATTGCGGTAGATGATTACTTTGTGAATCGTGACCAGACGCCTTTAGATGAAAAGGGAGATTATAATTTTGAATGTCTGGAGGCTATCGATGTCGAGAAGTTTAACCAGGATATGTGTGAGCTTCTGGAAGGAAAGACGGTGGAAATGCCCAGTTTTAATTTTAAAACGGGAATGCGGGAGTATAAGGGAGATTATAAAACCCTGGGGCCTGAGGACATACTGGTAATTGAGGGGATTCATGGTTTAAACGATAAGATGTCCCATGCTTTGCCTAAGGAAAGTAAATTTAAAATCTATATCAGTGCCCTGACCTGTCTGAACATAGATGAACACAATCGTATTCCTACTACTGATGGCAGGCTGCTAAGGCGTATGGTAAGAGATGCCAGAACCAGAGGAACAAGTGCAAAGCGTACCCTTCAGATGTGGGATTCTGTTCGTAAGGGAGAGGAAGAGAATATTTTTCCCTATCAGGAAAGTGCGGATGCCATGTTTAATTCTGCGACCCTTTTTGAACTGGCAATGCTTAAAATTTATGCGGAGCCATTGCTTTTTGGCATTTCCAAGGAGGAACCGGAATACTTTGAGGCAAAGCGGCTGTTAAAGTTTTTGGGCTATTTTTTGGGAGTCAGCAGTGAAAACCTTCCTATGAACTCTATTGTAAGAGAATTTGTAGGAGGAAGCTGCTTTAAGGTGTAACAATAATTGATATAAGGGTCAAAAGCCCTTAATGATGATACCTACGGATTCGTACCCCTCACAACCCTGTATCATCATAAAACAGGATAAAGCTAAGTGGGACAAGTGATCGCGGCTGTCATAAGACAGGTGAGGAAAGTCCGGGCTTCGCAGGGCAGGATGCCGGATAACGTCCGGTGGAGGCGACTCCAAGGCCAGTGCAACAGAAATAAACCGCCGGTAATATTGCTTCGTCAATATTATCGGTAAGGGTGGAAAGGCAGTGTAAGAGACTACCGCCCTTCTGGTAACAGAAGGGGCATATGTAAACCCCATCCGAAGCAAGACCAAGCAGAAAGCGACAGGTTTGCCCGACCTGCTTTCAGGTAGGTCGCTTGAGGCTGTTGGCAACAGCAGTCCTAGATAGATGATCACTCTCGACATAACCCGGCTTATCGTTCCGCTTAATATGCTGATGGTGGGATAAAACCTTTGTCCCACCATCAAATAGTATTGTCTGATGAAAAATAGACTGTTTTAGGCAGCACAGGAGGAAATAATGACCAGAATTGATATTATATCCGGCTTTTTGGGAGCCGGCAAAACTACCTTAATTAAGAAGCTGTTAAAGGAAGCGCTGGCAGGAGAAAAGGTGGTTCTGATTGAAAATGAATTTGGAGAAATCGGAGTAGACGGAGGGTTCTTGAAGGAAGCCGGAATTGAGATCAAGGAGATGAATTCCGGCTGTATCTGCTGCTCTTTGGTAGGGGATTTTGGTACATCCCTAAAGGAGGTACTGAATACCTATCAGCCGGAACGAATTTTAATTGAGCCCTCAGGAGTAGGTAAGCTGTCCGATGTGGTAGCAGCAGTGACCAAGGTGGAAGGAAACCTTCAAATCAACAGTACGGTGGCTGTGGTAGATGCCTCTAAATGTAAAATGTATATTAAGAATTTCGGAGAGTTTTTCTTAAATCAGATTGAGTATGCGGGAACCATTATTCTGAGCCGTACAGGAAGTATCAGCGAGGAAAAGCTGGGAAAAGCAGTGGAATTGATTCGCCACCATAATCAGGAGGCAACGATTATTACTACGCCCTGGGAGGAGCTTGAAGGACAGGCTATACTGAAGACTATGGAGAAGAAAGCTGATCTGGAGGCCGAGTTACTGAGACAGGTGGAGCATGAGCACCATGAGCATGGAGAAGACTGTGGCTGCGGCCATCATCATGAGGAAGGTCATGGGCACCATGAGCATGGAGAAGGCTGCGGCTGCGGCCATCATCATGAGGAAGGTCATGAGCACCACGAGCATGGAGAAGGCTGCGGCTGCGGCCATCATCATGAGGAAGGTCATGAGCACCACGAGCATGGAGAAAACTGTGGCTGCGGCCATCATCATAAAGAAGGGCATAGCCATCACCATGAGCATAGTGAGAATTGTGGCTGCGGTCACGACCATGCCCACGGCCATCATCATGCAGATGAAGTCTTTACCAGTTGGGGAAGGGAAACCCCTAAAACTTATACAAAGAAGGAAATTGGACAGATTCTCGAGGCGCTGGAAGATGAACATACCTATGGTATGGTGTTAAGAGCCAAGGGAATGGTTCAGGATAAAGAGAAGAACCAATGGATCTATTTTGACTATGTACCCGGTGAAGTGTCCATCAGGGAAGGAAAGGCAGACGTAACCGGAAAGCTGTGTGTGATCGGTTCAGGATTGAAGGAGGACAGGCTCAGTGAGCTGTTTGCCCTGTAAGTGAAAAGAAGGAAGGTAAGGATATGATACCTGTATATCTGATTAATGGTTTTCTGGAAAGCGGAAAAACAGAGTTTATTGCCTTTACGCTGGCACAGCCCTATTTCAAAAGTAAAGGAAAAACCCTGCTTTTGGTCTGTGAGGAAGGAGAGACGGATTATGATGCCGATCTGTTGAAAAGGGCAAAGACCTTTATGGAAATTATTGACGATGAGGATGATTTTAACCCGGTGAAGCTGATGGAACTGGAGCAGAAGTATCGGCCGGAGCGAATCATTATTGAATACAATGGTATGTGGAGCATGAAGGATATGGTTCTTCCAAAGCATTGGAGCGTGGAACAGCAGATTACCAATATCGATGCCAGGAGCTTTCCCATGTACTATACCAATATGAAGTCCATGGTGGCTGAGATGGTGAGAAACTCAGAATTGATTATTTTTAATCGCTGTGACGGGATCAAGGAGCTTAGCAGCTATAAGCGAAATGTGAAAGCAGTTAATCCCAGGGCAGAGATTATTTTTGAGGACGCAAATGGGGAAATTAATGAAATGATGGAAGAAGAGCTCCCCTACGATCTTCACCAGCCTGTGATAGAACTGGATGATATGGGCTTTGGCATCTGGTATCTGGACAGTTTGGATCACCTGGAGAGATATGAAGGAAAAACCATCAGCTTTCTGGCTCAGGTGCTAAAGCCTAAGGCATTTCCGAAAGACTATTTTGTTCCCGGCAGGCTGGCCATGACCTGCTGTGCAGAGGATATGGCATTTTTAGGCTTTGCCTGTGAATATGAAGGCGCAAAGGAATTAAAGGAAAAGAGCTGGATAAAGGTGATGGCCAAGGTGGCCAGAGAATACTGGCCGGACTATGAGGGAGAAGGGCCGGTGCTTCATGCCGTAAGGGTAGAGGAGACAAAGGAGCCTGAAAATCCGATTATCAGCTTTACCTGATCAGACAGGCAGCATATGGGAGCAGGCAAGGCCTGTTCCATATCTGGGGGAAATATGGATAAGGAAGAGGCTATTTTTCAAAACAGAATAATAGAGCTGGCAGATCGCTCTTACGGGCAGAGTTGCTATACCTTTACGGAGTTTCTTAACCTTTCTCAAATTGATTTGTGTCTGCGCCTGGTCAATCGATTAAATTATGTGGGGATGACTTTTTTCGGTGGAACGAAAGACTGTGACAGAAGGGTACTGCGATTTGGAAATCCGGAGGATTTGGGTTATGAGGAGCCCTTTCCCATTGTCTGTCTGAAGATAGAGCCGTTGGCAGAGAAATTTGCCAAAGAACTGACTCACAGAGATTATTTGGGAGCTTTGATGAACCTGGGAATTGAAAGAGAAAACCTGGGGGATATTATTGTTCTGGGAAAAACCGCCTACCTGTTTTGTCTTAAACGAATTGCCCCGTATTTGATGGAGGAGCTGCATCAGGCAGGAAGAAACCCCATAAGAGCTTCACTGACAGAACCCCCCGGAGAACTTTTAAGACGAGAGAAAAAAGAAGAAACGATTTTAGCTTCCTCTGTCAGAATAGATGGAATAATCTCAAAGCTATATCATCTTTCCAGAAATGAGAGTCTGGAATTATTTCAGGCCAAAAAGATATTCATTAATGGAAGATTAGGGGAAAATAGAAGCAATTTGCTGAAAGAGGGAGATATCGTCAGTGTGAGGGGCTATGGGAAATTCCAGTTTGAAGGAGTATTGCACGAAACGAAAAAGGGAAGGCTGGCTGTAAAGATAGGAGTTTATCAATAGCTGCCTGTGTACTCGCTTTTCAGTGCTGCTCAAAATGTGAGAATACCCAGAGGATAAAACGGATTTCAGAAACGGAGAAAAATCTATGGAATTAAATTATACCTGGATACAATGGCTGTTTTTCTTTTATTTTTATTGCTTTTTTGGCTGGTGCTTTGAATCATCGTATGTAAGCATAAAGGAAAGAAAACCGGTAAACCGAGGTTTTATGAGAGGACCCTTTCTGCCCCTATATGGAACAGGGGCATTGATGATGCTGATTGTTTCGGCACCCTTTCGGGACAACCTTTTTTTGACCTATATTGCCGGCTGTATCGGTGCTACCGTTCTGGAATATGCGACAGGAGTAGTGATGGAAGCTCTGTTTCGTGTACGTTATTGGGACTATTCTGATCAGCCCTTTAATTTTCAGGGGCATATCTGTTTGGGATCGTCACTGGCCTGGGGAGGACTTACCATCCTGATGACCAGAGTTATCCATCAGCCAATAGAGAACTTTGTACTGGCTATTCCGGAGGGAATACTGACCATGATTACCATGGTGCTGAGTATAGGTATTGCTGCAGATTTCACCCTGTCCTTTAAGGCGGCTATGGATCTGCGGGATGTACTTATTCGTATGGAAGAAGCCAAAAAAGAAATGCAGCACCTGCAGAAGCGTTTGGATGTATTGATTGCCTTGTCGGAGCAGGCAAAGGAAGAACGAAAAGCGGACAGAGAGAGCAGGCGAGAAGGTCTGGCAGCTCAGATGAAGGCAAGGGTAGGTGGACTTACCGATTATGTTGAGATACATATGGGTGAGCTGACCGAATATATGGAAGACAGATTTACACGTCTTAAGGAAAAGCTTTCCTTAGGTGAATTGTCAGAAGAATGGCGGGATGAGCTGCAGGAAATCAAGGAAAAATTTCGCTTGCAGGAAGAAAAGAGATTTACCTTGTCGCACCAGAGGAATTTTCAGTTCAGAGCTATTTTGAAAGGAAATCCTACCCTTCGTTCAGAGAAATTTAAGGAGGCACTGGAAGAGCTTAAGGAGGCTGTAGGAGAATACAAAAAAAGAGATTGAAGAAAATGATGGTGAAAAGGATTGTAAGGAGGAGGCCGATTGGAAATCGTTGAGCATATTGTTGAACATTCCATTATGGATAATATAGGTCTGTTGCCGTTTTTATTCCTTACCTATCTGGTGATGGAATATGTAGAGCATAAAACCGGTAACGGAGTGGAAAGAGTATTGAAAAAAGCGGGGCGAATAGGCCCTTTGGTGGGGGGATTGGCAGGCATGATTCCCCAATGTGGGATGTCTGCTGCCGCCTCCGGCCTTTATGCAGGCAGAATGCTTACAGTGGGAACGTTACTGGCGGTTTATCTTTCCACCTCGGATGAGATGCTGCCCATTATGCTTTCCAATGCAGTGGAGCCTGTGATTGTGATAAGTATTCTTCTGCTTAAAGCAGGGATAGGGATAGCCGCCGGATTTCTGGTGGATATTGTATCACGCAGAGGGAGAAAACAGGGGGAAGGGCTGAAAATTCATGATATGTGTGAACATGAGCACTGTGGTTGCGAAGGGGGAATCGTAAAGTCGGCTTTTCGCCATACCATTCGTATATTCCTGTTCATCCTGCTGATTACGGCAGTATTGAATCTGGGACTGGAGCTTTTAGGGGAGAATAGTCTTTTTTGGGAAGCATTGAGTCAGCCGGTAATTGGGCCGGTACTGGCTGGAATTATAGGACTTATTCCTAACTGTGCCGCCTCTGTGGTAATTACAGAAATGTATCTTACAGGAACCATTGGCTTTGGCACCATGATGTCCGGCCTTCTGGTGGGAGCCGGTGTGGGGATTATGGTTCTGCTTCGGGTAAACGAAAGCAAAAGGGATAGCCTGCAAATCATCGGGTTACTCTACCTGATTGGAGTAGTGGCAGGCGGATTGTTAAATCTGTAGAGAAAAAGGGCTGCACAACATCAGAAAACAGATGTCCTGCAGCCCTTAAAGGTTAAATAATCAGAGAATGGTTATCAAACCTTTCTTCGCAATATTTGCAGCGGTAGACCTGCTTCTTTTCGTCTGCCAGAGTGAAAATGTGGGGAAGCTCCTGCTCGATAGAGGTAATACAGCGGGGATTTTTACACTTCATTACATTTTTGATCTCTCTGGGAAGAACCAAGCCTTTTTTTTCAACAATTTCTCCATTTTTAATAACGTTGACTGTGATATTATGATCGATTACGGCCAACACATCCATATTCATTTTCTCGATATCACATTCAACCTTTAGAAGATCCTTTTTTCCCATCTTATTGCTTTTCGCATTTTTAATGATGGCAACGGTACAGTCCAGCTTATCCAGTTGCAGATGGTGATAGATGGAAAGACTCTTTCCAGCAGGGATATGATCCAGAACAAAGCCTTCCTCAATTTTTCCTATATTTAACATAATTTCCTCTCATTCTGCTGCTTCAGCAGCATTTTAATATCTTTTTCAATGGACTAAATCCAACAGGGTAAGAATCAGCGCCATACGCACATAGACACCATATTTTACCTGACGAAAATAGGCAGCTCTGGGGTCTTCATCTACCTCCACAGAGATTTCATTTACACGGGGAAGAGGATGGAGAACCAGCATATCTTCCTTTGCCAGAGCCATTTTTTCTTTATTCAGAATATAGAAGTCCTTCAGTCTGACATAGTCCTGTTCGTTAAAGAAGCGCTCTCTTTGTACACGGGTCATATAAAGTAAATCCAGAGAAGAAATTACTTCCTCCAGGCGAATGACCTCTTCAAAGGGAATCTGTTTTTCCCGAAGCATTTCGATGATATAGTCAGGAACCTTTAACTCCTCCGGAGAAATGAAAACGAAACGAATATTTTCATAACGTACCAGTGCATGGATGAGTGAGTGGACAGTACGACCAAATTTCAGATCACCACAAAGGCCGATGGTAAAGTTATTCAGCCTGCCCTTCAGGGAGCGGATCGTCAGCAGATCGGTCAGGGTCTGGGTAGGATGCTGATGGCCGCCATCACCGGCATTGATTACCGGAATAGAGGAGGCCATGGCAGCTACCATGGCAGAGCCCTCCTTGGGATGGCGCATGGCGCAGATATGGGAGTAGCAGGAAATCATGCGGATTGTATCGGATACGCTTTCCCCTTTTGCGGCAGAGGAAGAACCGGCATCAGAAAAGCCGAGAACCTGTCCGCCCAGTTGGAGCATGGCAGATTCAAAGCTCAAGCGGGTACGGGTACTGGGCTCGTAAAAGCAGGTGGCAAGAATTTTTCCTTCGCAGGCATGGGAAAACTTGTCAGGGTTGGCTTCAATATCATTGGCCAGGTCAAAGAGCTGTTCCAACTGAGTAGTGGTGAAGTCCAAAGGGGTCATTAAATGTTTCATCGGTTACCTCCATTTTTCATATTTCCAAAGCAAAGAATTAGCTGCCACAAATGTGACAGCTATATGCACTAACTTCTATAGGACAATAATTCCTCTACAGATTTTCTTTTGGGTGCCTTGGGTTCTTCTGCAGGATAGCCCACCGGCATTAAGGCAACAAGCTCCTGTCCTTCAGGGATATCCAGAAGATTGGAAAGCCGTTCCTGATCAAAAATTCCCAATACAACGGTACCCAAACCCTGTTCATGGCAGGCAAGGGCAAAGGTCTGGGAGGCAATGCCTACATCAAACATCTGCCAGGAGCCCTCTCTCCAGGTAGAATAGGAGCCGTCACGCTCAAAGCCGCTGCGGTTTTTTACCATGCAAAGAGCTACCAGCATAGGGGCGCTTGCCGTAATGGTACCATTATTAGGCCAGGCGTCAAAGCATTCTCTGGCAATACGATCCTTCAATTCACCCTCAATGGCTATGTATCTGGTAATCTGTGTATGCTTCCAGCTAGGTGAATAGGAAGCGGCTTCAATAATTCCTTCTAAAATTGCATGATCCACAGGGGTATCCTTAAACTTGCGAACACTCCGTCTGGTTAGAATACACTCTTTTGCAGTCATATGCACCTCCACGTTCTTTTGATTGAAGATATTTTAGCATAAACGAGGGGGGCTTTCAATCAAAAGTTGCATTCTCTTTTTAGATGAAGTACAATAAAAAAGATATTACCACATTAAAGAGATACGGGAGAGAGGTTGATAGAATGATATTCTTTCAACTCTGGCTTTGCTGATGTACAGAGCCCCTGGGATTAAAATGCTGCTAGTACAGCGAATATTAAGTAATTGGCAGTTTGACTTGCCTATTTCCCTGATAGCACTACTCCCCAAGCCTCGACGTAGCCACCGCTACGCCTGCGTTTGTGAAGCAGCACTATCAGAAAAATATTCTGCGTCAAACTATCCAAAACTTAATTTTCGCTGTACTAGAGCGGCAGAATGAGAGGAAATATGGCTGAGTTTGTTGAAAGAAAACGAATATTATTTTTTGGGCTTCCCTGGACTTTTACGAAATATCAGATACGGGAGGATATGATTACCATAAACCGGGGATTTTTTAAAACCACAGAGAATGACTGCTATATGTACAAGGTTCAAGACGTACAATTGAAGGTATCTCTGGCGGAGCGATTGTTTGGACTTGGCACGGTGGTGTGCTATACTGGGGACACTACCGATCCAACACTGCTTTTGGAGCATATTCGCCATGCCAAAGCAGTGAAGGACTATATTTTGAAAGCATCGGAGGAAGCAAGAATTAAACGCAGAACTCTCACTACTTTGGATATTGGAAGCGTAAGCTTCGGGGAGCTGGAAGACGTAGACGGAATGTAACCGGCAGCCGTAATTTAAGTACCGGAACAGGAAGGGACTGCTTGAAACTATCTGCAGTTGATTTTTTCCAGAATAAGACCCAGTAAAAACCATCCGGGGGCATAGTCCAGACGAATTACCTTGTGCAGGTTAAAGCGGCATTTGGAATAGTCCCAGGGACAGGCCTGAAAATAAGTTAAAAGTCTTCCGCTGATGTATTCCCCGGTAAAAATAGCCACCATATAGGAGAAGCCCCTGATCAGTACGGAGCGATTCTTTAAAAGGCGGTAAGGAAAAACCAAAAGGCAGCCCATTCCATAGATGGGAAACATCCACACGGAGGTTTGTCCGATCAGCCTCCAGTCACGACGGCGAAAGCTTTGGAAAGCGGTAAACAGGATCTCCGTGAACCAGCCTGTAATACCGCAGTAAAGAAAGTTTTTGGCTAATTTCATCATCATATATTTAGTATGTATCTGAAGAGGAATAAATATTCCGGAATTTAGCCAAACATGAAAAAGAAAGTAAAATAAGGAGAAGATAGATGATCGTTGGAATTGATTTGGGAACCACCAATAGTCTGGTGGCCTGTTATACCGAGGAAGGACCGAAGATTATTCCCAACCGTTTAGGGAAAAATCTGACGCCCTCCGTGGTAAGTGTAGATGAGGAAGGTACCATATATGTGGGGGAAACTGCACAGGAAAGAATGAGCCTCTACCCGGATACGGTAGCCATGACCTTTAAGCGGAGTATGGGAAGTGAACGAACCTATACTCTGAGTGGAAAAAAATATTTACCGGAAGAACTGTCCAGCTTTGTGCTTCGGGCATTGAAAGAAGACGCAGAGGAATATCTGGGCCAGCCGGTTACGGAGGCAGTAATCAGTGTTCCGGCTTATTTTGATGATCAGCGCAGAAAGGCCACCAAACGGGCAGGAGAGCTGGCGGGACTAAAGGTGGAAAGGATGGTTTCCGAACCGACTGCCGCAGCTATAGCCTATGGACTGTATGAAAAGCAGGAGGATACCCGATTTCTGGTTTTTGATTTAGGTGGAGGAACCTTTGATGTATCTATTCTGGAGCTTTTCCAAAACATTCTTGAGGTAAGGGCAGTAGCCGGAGATAATTACCTGGGTGGAGAGGATTTTACCCGGATTCTGGAGAAGCTTTTTTTGAGTAAGGTCGGAATAGACGGCAATAATTTATCGGCAAAGGAGCAGGTCAGACTTTATCGCTGTGTAGAGGAAGCCAAAAGGAAGTTAAATGACAAGTCGGAGATAACCATAAGCTGCCTTCTGGGAGAGGAAATAAAAGAGGCTCAGATTCGTACCAAGGAGTATGAGGCTGCCTGTGAGGAGCTGTTCACGAAAATCCGTCAACCGGTACAGCGTAGCCTTTCTGATGCAGGGCTTTCACTCAGGGATATTGACCAGGTGGTATTGATCGGGGGAGCTACCAGACTGCAGATTTGTCGGGATTTCTTTATTCGTCTTTTTCGAAAATTCCCTAATACTTCTATAAATCCTGATGAGGCAGTAGCGCTGGGAGCAGCGATTCAGGCAGCCATGAAGGAGCGCAGGCAGGAAGTCCAGGAGATGATCCTTACAGATGTATGCTCTTTTACTCTGGGAACAGAGGTGGTGATGGAGTATGGAGACGGGGTAGTAGAAAGCGGGCATTACAGCCCTATTATAGAGCGTAATACAGTAATTCCCGCAAGTAAAACCAGCCGCTTCTACACCGCCCGGGAGAATCAGGAAAAAATATCGATCCGTATATTGCAGGGAGAAAGCAGATTTGCCCGTAATAATCTTTATCTGGGTGAGCTGGAGGTGGAGGTACCGAAGGGTCCAAAGGGGCAGGAGGCAGTAGACGTTACCTATACCTATGACATTAATTCACTTTTGGAGGTAGAGGTTAAGGTCATTTCCACCGGAGCATCCCGTAAGATGATTATTAAGGGGGCTCAGAATACCATGACTGAAGAGGAAATTGTTAAGCGCATGGAGGAGCTTTCTTATTTGAAAATTCAGCTTCGGGATCAGGAGGAAAATAAGCTGGCATTGCTGAAGGCAGAAAGAATGTATGAGGAGTCTATTGGGGATCGGCGTATGGAACTGGATTTTGCTATTCGCCGCTTTGAGGAGGCACTGCGCAGCGGTGACAGAAGTCAGGCTGATACAGAGCGAAAGTCGCTCTACCGCGTTATGGATGAAGATTGAGTTTGAAGAGAAAAGAGAAAAGAAAAAAGCAGAGGCTCCCGGGATTGTTTTTCGGGAGCCTTCTAACATTAAATTTTAGTCATAAATGGATTCCGCACTCCATTCAGTAATGTTTCCAGTGTTCGCATCAATTTCAAATTCATATTCCATAGTATTGTAAATAATTTTACCCTCATAAATCATACGACCATCATCATAGTCGGAATAGATGCGGATATTGTCATCTGTAGCACCGGGAACCTGTGCCAAAGCTGTTTGTCGAGCGGCATCGATGGTGATTCCGGCTGAGGTATTATTGTTTTGGGTTGTAGTGCCGGAGCCTGTATTGCTGTTGTTTTGCGTAAGATTAGGAGTGAAGTTCTCCTCCATATCGAAATCGAAGCTTAAAATGGTACCGGAGGTGGCATCGATTTCATAATCATATTCTTTATTTCCTGCATAAAACTCTACATCGTAAACCCAGATACCGTCATCAAAATCCAGTTTCACATGAGAAAACAGCAGATCTTCCTGTGTAACATTGGAATCCTCTAAAGCAATAGCCATGGCTCTTTCTTCACCGATATAAGCGGATGTATCAACGGCTACGGTGTTATTCTTATTCTGATTGTTCTGCAGACTGTCCTGATTGACAGGTACGGAGGGCTTGACCTCCTGCTCCATGGTGTCGGCAGGCTGCTGTACCATATTGTTTTGTGCGTTGTTTGTGCCGCAGGCAGTCAGGCTGAAAGCCATTGCCATAAGGGTCATTAAGATTAACTGTTTCTTTTTCATCATTACCTCCATTGTCAAAGTGCTCTATGCAGAATAAGTAGATTGCTGTCCGGTAATATCCGTTTCTACTTATCCATTTGCATAAAACACTCTATAGCTTAGTTTATTTTTTCTATGCTTTTATCCTATCGGCTAAAAATTAAAATAGCATTAAAACGAATAGAAAAAATCTTTTAAAATAAAAAAAAGGTTGACAAATGACTACCAAAAGTGTTAATTTACAGGTATACAAGAGTCTACCAAATAAGAGGAGGATATATATGGTAAAGATATCTGATGCAGAATGGAAAATAATGAATTTATTATGGGAAGAAGAACCGAAAACTATAATGCAGATTACGAAGGAATTGAAAGATATTACCGGTTGGAGCAAGCATACCATAATAACATATTTAAAGAGGATGGAAGCAAAGGGAATTATTTATCATGAGGAAGGAGATAAGGCGAAATTATATTATACCTGTTTAGATAGAGGGGTAGCCGTATTGCAGGAGAAGGAAAGCTTCCTGAGTAAAGTATTTAAAGGAAATGCAGGATTAATGATCAGTACGATGGTGGAACAGAATGAGTTGTCAAATCAGGATATTGATCAGCTGATTGAATTATTGAAAAGTAAAAAGTGATTATATAAATATAATAGTGAAATGGTATTAGCAGAAGATAGTATCTGTACGAAGAAAATGGTGAAACAGTATAAGGAATGGGATAAGAGGAACATAATTACTATGAAAATACCAAAGAGAAAGGGGTGAAAGAATGCGGTTCATAGGTTTTGGAATTTTAGTTTCAGGAATATTGCTTATAAGGAAAGTTATGTGGAAATATATTTCAAGAAAAACGCAGTATGCTCTTTGGATTTTTCCGGCGTTGTTCCTATTGTTAAATCCATTTTGGAATATTTCAAGTAAATGGAGTATAGAAAATATTTTATTTATATATGAACCAAGAACTTTGCAGGAGGCAGAAGGGTACTTTTCGGATGTATGGAATCAGTCGGATGATTTTGTCGAAAATTCCGATAATTATGTATATGGTAAACAAAGTAATAATGATACTGGAATGGTAGATGAAATAGAAAGAGAGGATGAGCAGGAAGAAGATTGGAATCCTGGTATATATAATAATAAAGAGAAAGGTAATACATCTGCTTTTCCGTTCTTAATGGTTTCAATAACAGATTTCTGGCAAAGGAATTGGGAGAATTTTAGACAGATAATATCATTAATTCTGATTTGTGTAATTGGTGTTTCTAATATTAAGTTCTACAGATTTTGCCTGAAGAACAGATCCTTTTTCAGAAATGAGAAGGAAGTGAAAGTATATTTTCTAGAAGGGATAGGCTCCCCGTTTTTGTTGGGAAAAGATATTTACATAGATAAGAATATTATTGAGAATAAAACGATACTGAAACATATCATTATGCATGAATATTGTCATTATAAACATAGAGATTATTTTTGGGTAATTTTAAGAAATTTATGCCTGATAATTTATTGGTATCATCCTTTTGTCTGGTTGGCAAATGAGTTTGCAAAACGAGACTGTGAGCTTGCCTGTGATGAAGCAGTGATGCTTGGACTAAAGAGTAAAGAATATGAGGAGTATGGATATACTTTAATATCTGTTTTGAAACATTCGAGACCAGGGCAGCGACATACAGCGATATCTTCAGTTACAAATCATAATATGAAAAATATAAAGGAGCGCTTAATTATGATAAAAATGAAGAATAAATGCAGCAGAGGAATAGCGGTAATGTGTATAATATGTATTGCAATTTTGACAGGCTGTACTTTTACGCAAAAAACGGTTAGTAAAGAAGAGAAGGTGGAGAAAGAAGAAGTGGTAAATCATGAGATTTCTGATTTGGAACCACAGGAAGATATTTCGGAGAAATATTATAACGGATATTATAATGTTTCTGCCAAAGCCTATGGGGAATCCACATATGTGGTAACAGAAGAGGGAATATATTGTATTTTGGAAGGCAGTAGTACCTTTCAATTGCTTTACGAAGGCAGTGTGACAATGGGAACTTTAGAGGAAGATCGATTATTTTTTTACTCCTATTCAAAGGATGAAGATAAAGCGGCGATAATGTCATTGAATTTGTCAACTGGAGATGTAATGGTAAGCTATATTCTGGAGGAAGATTTTTATTCCTATATGGAAATGACTTCCCAAAATGGGAAATTATATATAAACAAGCAGGGGGAAATAGCCGTTTTCGAGGTGCAGAAGGATGGTACATTGCAAAGAAAAGAGCCTTTACAGATTACTGTGCCAAAGGAGTTGCAGAGTGCGGGAGAAAATAGTAAACCGGTCTCACCAGTCATAGCAATGGGAGAGGGGTACTCGGAGAATTTTTATTATGAAAGAAAGGAAGATTCCAGTTGTGTAAGGGTTTATGATGGTGATACTTTGGTCAATGAAATAGATAATATTACAGATATTATGATTACAGAAAAAGGAGTTATAGGAAGAGACATTAATAATCACAAGGATGTATTTTTATGGAATATATATACGGGAGAAAAGAAATCACTTTATCAGTCATTGGATAATGAAAATAAGCTATGGATTTATACTACATATGATGAAAACGGAGTTTATGGATTGCTTCAGGAAACGGATAATTCATATATAGTTTCTCGAATAAGCTGGGGAGGAGTAATAGAGAAATTGTTTGAGATAGAAGAGGTTGAGATATTTAGTGATGTAAAGATGAGTGTTATAGGGGATTGGATTTATTATTGTAACCAGGTTACAGGAAAGATGGAACGTAGAAATTTAATGAATTTAATGGAGATAGAAATCATCCAGTAAAAGGAAGCAAAATGTATATAATCTAAAAAGGAAGGTCTATGAAAAAAATTATCAGTATACTTATGGTATAAGATTAAGATGATAAAACTGTTTTGGAGATTGTTAGTGATTATATTCATTTTGTCTTTCGAAAGTATATTTATTTAAAGCAAAAATTCCATTACTTTATTGGTAATGGAATTTTTGCCTGTGTGAAAGTCAAGTCGTAAATAATAAATTATTTTTTGGAATGTTACTATTCACAGCTGATTAATATCTGATTTTTCAGGAAGTCCCGTTGGGGCTTCTTTTTATTGGCATAATGCACTATATAGTGGTTATATTTTGTTCCGACCATCGTTCAACACTACGACAAGAAAACCGGAAAGACCCGTGTTTACGAATCTACTCCTCACTATGATCCTGTCACCAAACAATCGAGACCCAAGAGAAAATATCTGGGTACACTCGATCCTGAAACAGGAGAACTTATTCCTTCCTCCGGTCGTCGGGGCAGAACATCATCTTCTAAAAATGTAACCGCCACAGAAGAAGATACTGCCTCAGCTAAGATCACAGATCTCCAAAAAACCATATCCGAGAAAGAAGCCGAAATTGCTTCTCTACAGTCTGAAGTGATGGCATTAAAAGCCACCATCAGATCGTACGAAAAAGTATGCGCGTCCATCTCCAATACTTTAGGAAAGGCTCCCTGTGTTCTATGATTAAATTTACTGGCAATCTGCGCCTCGACTTTGAAAAGGCAACTGCAGAAATCACAAAACTGAAAGACCGCATCCTGGGGTATCAGGAACAGATCGTTTCTCTGCAGACTTCGGTCAGAAACCTCAGGCGGTCTAAAGAGTCCGACAAAAAACAATATACAGAATCTCTTGCTGAAAAAGATGCCATTATCAAGGAGCTGCAGAACCGCCTTGCTCACGCAGAGGCTCTTCTTAATCACGATGGCAGTAATACCGGTACTCCCACATCACAAACACCGATAAATAAAAACAAGGTTATCCCAAACTCTCGCCGCAATACAGGAAAACCCAAGGGAGGACAGACCGGCCATACAAAAGCCTCCCTTGATGCACCGGCTGAATCCGAAATCACAGATACTGTCGGGCATCCATTGCAGGATGATGAATGCTGCCCCAGGTGCGGACTTACTGACTGCGTTCCAACCGGAGAATCCGAGGTAAAATACGAGTACGATGTGCGCATCAAAGTCGTTAAGATCAAACACGAATTCTTTTATTATGAGTGCAATAACTGCGGTACAGTGTTCCGTTCACAGATACCTCCGAGCCTTAAGGAAAAGGTTCAGTATGGTAGTGGATTGCAGGCTTTTGCTTTATCCCTCACAAACACAGTTAACGCCTCCATGAACAAAGCATCCATGTTTCTTGCCGGAATTACCGGCGGTGAATTGACTCCCTGTGAGGGATATATCGCAAAGCTCCAGGCACGTGCCGCAAAAGGGCTCCGCCAGTTTCGCGAGGATCTAAAGCTTGTCCTGATCACAAGAAAGATTGTTTACTGGGACGATACTGTCATCTTTATTCTTGCGGGGAGAGCATGTTTTCGGTTCTACGGAGATGAATCCATTGCTTACTATACAGCACATGCGCATAAGGACATGGAGAGCCTTGATGATGACAATGTTCTGAACCTCCTGACATCTGATACAAAGACCATGCATGACCATAACACTGTAAACTATAACGACAAGTACAGCTTTGAAAACATTGAATGTAATCAGCATCTTCAGCGTGACTGCCAGAAGAATACGGATAATACCTGCCATCAATGGTCGGATGATTTGAAGGAACATATCAGCACAACCATTAAGGACCGCAATGATTCCATAGCCCGGGGAGAAGAATCTTTCAGCGAAGCCTACGTTAACGAGTTCCATCGCAAGGTAGATGAATACCTTGAAAATGGCTGGAAAGAAAACGAAGCTGATCCAGGCAACTACGGGGCATCATTTGAACAGACCCTGCTTAACCGTATTGCCAAATATCGCAGGAACTATTTCCTTTGGGTAGAGGACTTCAGCTTGCCGACCACTAACAATCTCAGCGAGCGCGGACTTCGAGGCGTTAAGTCCCACATGAAGATATCAGGTCAGTTTGAATCGGAAGCCGCTGCTGATAACCATGCACTCAACCGAACATATATCGAAACTTGCCGCCGTAATGGCATCAACGAAATCGATGCACTGCAACGTTTATGCGAAGGGAACCCTTATACGGTTGCAGAAATATTTTCTGCATCACCTCCCTGAATATACATCAGAATATCGAGTGAAGAGCGGCGTTATAGCTCCGCTCTATTTATCGTGTCAGCAAATCGACTGTGAATAGTAAC
>SFDP01000017.1 GCA_004558185.1 Lachnospiraceae bacterium
CACGATATGCGAATATTTTGCAGGATTGTGGGAGTACGAAGTACGTAACAATCCGTAGGTATCATAGTTAGGGGCTTTTGACCCTAACATCATATAAAAAAGACGTAACTATTCAGAACCCCATGCGGTATGCCGATATATGAAATACAGGTTTATCTGTAATTACCCGCCATTAACATGGCAGAAAGAGGTGAGACATGAATATTGCTTCTTTGTCTACAATCAAAGCTCAGAACATGAGCCTCACCCAGGTAGGAATAGCTATGCTGGACAAGTCACTGGAGAGTATGGACTCTTTGGGTCAGGGACTCGTCAATATGCTGGATTCTGCCGCTATGGAGCGTTCTGTTAATCCCAGTGTTGGCTCCAATATTGATATGCTGGTATAGGATGTTCCAAAAATGGCTCTGGGCTTACAAGCCCAGAGCCATTTTGTTCAGAGTCAGTGCAATGTCAGCAGCACTTCCTCTCTTTCGTCTTAATTTCCCATCATAAAGTTAACCAGCTTGGTAATATCCTCAGGTTCATAAGCGATAATCTCCAGTTCTGCAATGGTTCCATCAGAAAAAATCTTCGCCATGGAAACATACTGAGAGAGCTTGGATTTCAGGTTCAGTCTGTCGCCTTCACCGGTTACCAGCTCAACCTTCCCCTTACACTTATCAATTACCTCAAAAAATTTGTCTACGTCGTGAATGTTTTGTACCTTCATAAAATTCTCCTCCTTGCTGCCTTGATGCAGCAACACCACCTTCGTGTGGTTTTCTTTCTTTTTCTTGTTTACGCCCCGATTATATCCTGTTTTTTTTCAGAACGCAATACTTTCTCTTTGTGGAAAAGTACAAAACTTTTAGCGTAAACGAATAGCTTTTTCAGTGATTTCTATCTTCTTTTCCTTTAAAAGGTGTCCCACAGCCTTTTTAAACTCATTTTTGCTCATTCCCATCTCCCGGTAAATAACCTCCGGTTTTGCTTTATCATTAAAGGGGAGCACTCCGTCAAAGCTATCAATAACCTCCAGAACCTTACTGGCATCAATGGCAATTTGTACCTGAATCTTTTCTCTGATGGACAGATCCAGCTTTCCATCCTCTTTCACTCCGGTTACACGGGCATGAATTCTGTCTCCGGGCTGCAGACCGCCGTAGAACTCCTTCTTTGGGATCAGTGCCGAATAGCGGTCATCCACCGCCACAAAGGCTCCAAAGTTGTCACTGATTTCGTAGACCATTCCTTCTACCTGATCATCTTTTTTATAAGGACTGTTCTTCTTTAAATAATGATATACCTTCATGGTTGCACACAGACGATCACTTTTATCAATATAAAGAGCCACCAGGCACTCCTCACCCTCTCTCACTCTTTTGGTCTGCTCCCGAAAAGGCAAAAGAAGATCTTTTTCCAGTCCCCAATCTAAAAACGCTCCTATTTTTCCCGTTTGTACTACTTTTAAAGCCCTGACCTGATTCAGTTCAAGTAAGGGGTGATTAGTAGTAGCGATGAGGCGGTCTTTTGAATCTTTGTACAGAAATACCTCCAGCAAATCTCCTATGTCTTTTCCCTGGGGAAGCTGTTTTGAGGGGAGTAACACCCTCTCTTCAAAATTTCTCATCCGAGGATCCATTAAATAAACGCCAAACTCTACCTTTTTGATGATTTCAAGCTGCTGGGTTTCTCCTAGTTTCAGCATATGAAATTCCTTTCCTGTCCGATAAATCCATAACTGTTCAGTCCCCTGTCGTTACAGACAGAACCACATATACATTCATCTGCGGTGATGGATTTTCACCTGTTAAACATACGTTTTCTCAGGGTATCTGCAGTAAATGTATACATCTGCCGAACAGTTACATAAATTCTACAATTACATAGGGCTGCTTATTCCTATTGCAGAGGGTGATGATTATTTTCTCGCCATCAATATATTGATACGGGTAAAAAATATCTCCCAGGTGGGCCTGTGCTCTGTATTCGGCACGAAGCTGATGAACCTCTTTTTCTTCCGGTAAAAACAATCCTGCTATATGGATATATTGTCCATTATTCACATGACCGTTGCAGTCCAGATGCCTTTTCTCAACCGGTATGGGCCGAAGGCCAGTTTCTTCACCTGTTAAAGCCACCTTTCTGGAAGCATAGTGCATGGGGATTTTTTCCTCCAGGGTATAAAGCCCCAGGATATCCTCCGGGATCCGTTTCGGCCGCATAGTATTACTATCCAAAAGAGTCCATAGTGAGTTTGCCCGTACAGTCAGCTCTCCCCCGGCATTTTTCAGATAAAAGTTACGCAGTCCCATAAATCCTCTGAACTCATGAGGATGGGTGCATATAGTAATCTCATCTCCCAGCAGAGGATACTCGTCAATAATAATCTGCCAATAGGAAAGCACCCATACCAGATTTCTCTCCCGGAGCGGTACGATTCCTACTCCCAAATCCTCCGACTGAAAGGTGGAGCAGTCCTGAAAATAGTCTACTATAGCTCCCAGAGTGAGTCTTCTGTCCTGATCGGTTTCACTGAATCTGACACGACTTTCAAAGCTATACATTTTCCCTTCCATTCTGCCGCCCAAAGTACAGGCCGGGCTCAGGCCTGATCCCCTACTTTTCCAGCATCTTTTTTGTAAATTTTTTAGCCTTCTTTTTACACTTTCCGCAGGCTGTTCCTGCTCTGGTGCATTTTTTAATGTCCTTAAAGCAGGTAGCTCCTTTTTCCACTGCACAGACAATATCCCCTTTGGTTACATCATAACAGGGGCATACGACTTTCTTTGGGTTCATTCTATAATACCAGACTGGGAGCCGAATAGGTTCTGCTCCCCAGCTCATTATCCAGCATATACAGGCTTTTGGGATCATCTCCGAAAAGTTCATAGCGCTTCATCAGGTTCTCAGCCGTATTTTCCTCTTCTCCCTGCTCTTTAACGAACCAGTCAAGAAACTGTGTGGTGCGGAAATCCTTCACCGTCTGTGCCGCATCATAAAGCTGATGGATCAGACCGGTTACATACTGCTCATGCTTAAGGGTTTCTGCCAAAACCGTTTTGGGGCTGGTTTTGTCAATTTCCGGTTTATTGATCGTATTCAGCTCGATCTGCTCCCCGTTATTTTGCAGATATTGAATAAACAGCATAGCATGATCTCTTTCCTCCTGAGCCTGGATTTTAAACCAACTGCCAAAGCCCTCCAAACCATGATCGTAGTAATAATTGGAAAAATCCAGATAGAGATAAGCTGAATAAAACTCTTTATTCACCTGCTGGTTCAGCAGCTCCACTACCTTCTTGTCTAACATAAGTATACCTCCTCTAATCAAAACAAATCAAAGTATCTACAGTATATCACTTTTTTCCCTTTTCTCCTACCTCTGTTTGAGATTTATTCGTAAACAAAAAATCCCAACAAACAAAATCGTTGGGATCATCTTAACAGGGCTACAAGGATTCGAACCTTGAAATGACGGAGTCAGAGTCCGTTGCCTTACCGTTTGGCGATAGCCCTATATTTAATTTGCCGCTTGGCACTTGATTATATTACTACATTCCAAACCATAATGCAAGTATTTTTTTATTTTTTCCTAAAATTGGTGGACTGCAACCTGAACAGATCATAGGATAATGGCCGGATATCCTGTCCTGAAGGTGTTATGGTAATGTATAGGTTGATTTTTCCTACATAGCTGGCCTTGCCCGGTGCAGGGCAGCTGTCATTTTGGGGAAAGCTCTGGAGCCGGGATCTCTTCCATGAAAGCTACTGCCTGCTTTAGTTAATTGCCCCTTCTCTGCGATAGGAAATACATTCCTATACACTACATAGCAGATAGTAGCCGATCTCCTTCCTTAAAACGTATTTCCTTTCGGGGTACCCATACCTCTCTTTGTAATGTCCTTGCCTGATTTCCTTCCAATAGGAGAGCCTCAAATATATAGGCATAGTCCTCTAAACGGAATAGTTGGAAGGTATATACTTTTCCTCCAATCTCCTCACACCAAAGATATTCTCGTTGTAGCTTACCGGAGTAGCTGTCCTTCCAGCTGTCCAATAATAAAAGTTGGTGTTCATCCTCATGATAGAGATAGAAATCGACACCTAAATATAGCCAGTTGTATACAAGATTCCGTTCATAGGTTTTTTTCATATATATTGGTATTCCTGTATTCGTCATATCTGCACGGGAATACTCACTCCCCCCTGTTTCTTCCTTCAGTACAAGCTCCTCTGCACTTCCACAGGCATCTATATTTTCATTTAATATAAGAGCTGTGTCCATACCTTCTATATAATCTGCTGCCACTTTTTCCATCTCTTCTGCCACAGAAAAAAGAGGCACCCGCTTATACTCCTTGGGAACATATCTGATGGACAACTTGTCCTCCCATTCCATCTGTTCCCGCAGCCTGAATAGTTGAATACCGTCATCTTTCATTATCTGCGTATCTATCTCTCTATCACGTTCCAGGCCAACGTAATAATAGGTATTCTCATAACAAATCACTTCCCCTTTAGTAAACGTAGTGGTGAAGTCTCCTTCCCGAATCCATTCACCCCCACTTTTACTCCACAAATAGCAGCTGGTGCCTCCATTTTCCAGAAAATAGCTTTTCAAATATAGTCTTTTCCCATTGCTCAGCTTAAAGGCAAAGGCCTGATCAGGCAAAGTTCCCGTAAACATTTCCTGAATTTCCTCCTCTGCCATCCGATAGCTTCCTCCTCCCAGTTCATTTAACAGTTCCCGATATGGCTGGTCACTACCTTCTTCACCAAACTTACAATATGCATAAAGCGCTTCTTCTAATCGATTGACTAATTCCTGCGGAACTAATTCTCCCGGATATGGCGTCCTGACATATTCACTCTGATTATCTAATAGGATTTGAGAGATTTGCCTCTCTTCCTCTTCCTTTAGTGACAGCTTTAAGAGCTCCCCGATATTCAGAAAAGTATGCCACTCCTCAATAGAAAGCTGCCCTGCATCTTGTATATCCGGATACTCAGATGAATCTATATTCTGTTTTATGTAATTACTCCCCCCTCCACAGGCTATGAATAGAAATAAAAGGAAGATGAGCATTCCTATAAAATTTATTCTTCTTTGCTTCAATGGTCTTTCTCCTGGCTATCTTACTAACTTCTATTTATCTTGTGTAACCCGTACTTATTTTCGTTCACTCTACATAACAGGTGACGGTGCATCCCTCTCTTCAAACTTCATCTTTCTCTGGGGTACCCACACCTCTCTTTGTAAGGTCTTTGCCTGATTTCCCTCCAATAAAAGAGCCTCAAATATATAGGTGTAGTCCTCTAAGCGAAATAGTTGGAAGGTATATACCTTTCCTCCAATCTCCTCACACCAAAGATATTCTCGTCGCAGTTCACCGGAATAGCTGTCCTTCCAACTGTCCAACAATAAAAACTCGTCTGCTTCCTCATTATAGAGATAGGAGTCTATCTCTAAATATGTCCAGTTATGTACAGGATTCCATTTATATACCTTTTTCATATATATTGGTATTCCTGTATTCGTCATATCCGTACAGGAATACTTTTTCACTCTTGGGACCTCCTCCTCTACTATCTCTATCATTTCTTCTGCACTTCCACAGCTATCCATCTCTTTATTCAGTACAAGCGCCGTATCCAAACCTTCTATGTAGTCTGCTGCTGCATCTGCTTTTTCTGCTTTAGTAAAAAGAGATACTCGCTCATAATCTTTGGGAGTATATCTGACCAGCAGATTCTCCTCCCGTTCCATCTGCTCATCTAACCTGAATATCCGAATACCATTTTCCACATTTTCTCCATCTTCTTCTCTGGCAGGTTCTAGTCCAACATAATAATAGCCGCCCTCATAACCAATCACTTCTCCTGTCGTAAATAGGGTCATAAAGTCTCCCTTAAAAAACCATTCATCCCCACTTTTACTCCACAAATAGCAGCTGGTGCCTCCATTTTCCAGAAAATAGCTTTTCAAGTATAGCCTTTTCCCGTTGCTTAGCTTAAAGGTAAAGGCCTGATCAGGCAAAGTTCCCGTAAACATTGCCTGAATTTCCTCCTCTGCCATCCGATAGCTTCCTCCTCCCAGTTCTTTTAACAGTTCCTGATACAGCTTGTCACTACGTTCTTCACCAAACTTACAATAGGCATAAAGTGCTTCTTCTAATCGATTAACCAATTCCTGCGGAACTAATTCTCCCGGATATGGCGTCCTGACATATTCACTCTGGTTATCTAATAGGATTTGAGAGATTTGCTTCTCTTCCTCTTCCTTTAGTGACAGCTTTAAGAGCTCCCCGCTATTCAGAAAAGTATACCACTCCTCGATAGAAAGCTGCTCTGCATTTTGTGTATCCGTATACTTAGAAGGCGTTACATTCTGTTTTACGTGATTATTTTCCTCTCCACAGGCTGTGAAGAGAAATAAAAGGAAGATAAGCATTCCTATAAAATTTATTCTTCTTTGCTTCAATGGTTCTTCTCCTAATCATCGCCTTGTCCGCACACATATGGATTATATCACAGCTGAAATCAATGATGTTGATAAAATGATTGAAAATATGATACTATCCTCTCCGAAATCGGTACTGATATTTCTCAGTTCAGGGGGCAAACGTTTATGTTGCTGGGCTGGTCTTACACCAGGCAGCAATGAGCAGTGGAATCCGAGCGACCTTTACAAAATCGATATGCCTGTAGCTCTTGTTGAAAAACAAAAGGCAAACCTTTTTCCCTTAGTGTTCAGACGAATATAACGTCTGAGTAATTTAAAAATAATGGATTAATATGATCTTTGGAGAAATCATATAATTTTACCAAATAAATGGCAATATGTATCGCATAAAACGGCATTAATAGACAGAAAAACACCTTAAGATAGCTTTACTCTCCTTAAGGTGCTCTCCCATAGTTTTATTCAGGTATGATAGAAGCTGTCCATTACAGCTACTTTTATCTCTATATTTCAAACAACAAATCTGCGTAGGTAGGAAAGGGCCATATCCGTTTATCTACCAGCATTTCCAGCTTATCTGCCGGAACACGGAGAGCCTCCATACACTCTCGTATCACTTCTTTATAGAAGAAAGCCTGTTCTTTTCCCAACTTCATCGTACCAGCCTTCTTTTCTGCTTCTTTCAACGCAATAAGCGCCTCCTGCGTGCTTTTCAGTAATCCGCTGACTTCTGCCAAAAGTTCTTTTTGCACTGCGGCATCTGCTCCCGCCTGTTCTACGGCAATAATTGTATCTGCCAGTGTTTTAGTATAGGCTATTACCGCAGGAATAATCTGTTTTGAGGCCATTTCAATCATGGTAAGGGCTTCAATATTAACGGTCTTGGCATAGGTTTCATAGAGAACCTCCTGGCGGCTTTCCAGCTCTGCTCTGGTAAAAATACCGAACCGTTCAAACAGCTTTACTGCTTTATCCGTGGTCAGAGTTTCCACCGCCTCTACCATAGATCTGATATTGGGAAGTCCCCGCCTTGCAGCCTCCTTAACCCAGTCCTCAGAATAACCGTCACCGTTAAAAATAATTCTCTGATGCCTGGTCATATATTCTTTAATTAAATCGTGAACTGCCAGATCAAAATCCTCTGCTCCCTCCAATCGTTCTGCCGCTTCACAAAAGGCCTCTGCTACGATAGTATTTAAAATAGTATTGGGGCTTCCGATAGAATCTTCACTGCCTACCATACGGAACTCAAATTTATTCCCGGTAAAAGCAAAGGGCGAGGTACGGTTTCTGTCGGTAGCATCCTTTTCAAAATCCGGTAAAGTAGAAACACCGGTTTTCATTACATCTCCTTCAATACAGGTAGCAGCCACACCGGTTTCCACCAATTGTCTTACCACATCCTCTAACTGCTCTCCCAGAAAAATGGAGATAATCGCTGGAGGAGCCTCATTAGCTCCCAGTCGGTGATCATTTCCTACATTGGAAGCACTCTGCCGAAGCAGATCCGCATGAGTATCCACAGCCTTCATAATACAGGCCAGAACCAATAGGAACTGAATATTTTCATTCGGTGTATCCCCCGGATCCAATAGATTCACTCCATTGTCTGTGGTAATGGACCAGTTATTGTGTTTTCCGGAGCCATTTACCCCCGCAAAGGGCTTCTCATGGAGCAGACAGCGCAAACCATGGTGTCCTGCCACACGCTTCATGGTTTCCATCACAATCTGATTATGATCCGCAGCAATATTGGCTGTCTCATAAATGGGAGCCAGCTCATGCTGAGCAGGAGCAGCCTCATTATGCTGGGTTTTAGCCGTTACTCCCAGCTTCCACAGTTCCTCATTCAAATCCTTCATATAGGCTCCGATTCGTTCCCGGATCACCCCAAAATAATGATCCTCCAGCTCCTGGCCTTTAGGTGCAGGTGCTCCGAAAAGCGTTCTGCCTGCAAATAGCAGATCCTCTCTCAGCAGAGCCTTCTTCTGATCCACCAGAAAATACTCCTGCTCTGCTCCCACAGAAGGGGTCACCTTTTTGGCTTCGGTATTGCCAAAAAGCCGAACAATCCGCAAAGCCTGTGTATTAATCGCTTCCATGGAGCGCAGAAGGGGAGTCTTTTTATCCAGTGCCTCTCCCGTATAAGAACAGAAAGCTGTAGGAATACACAAAATAGGACCTGTTGCTGCTTCTTTTATGAATGCCGGGGAGGTAATATCCCAGGCCGTATAGCCTCTGGCTTCAAAAGTAGTTCTCAGTCCTCCCGAAGGAAAGGAGGAGGCATCCGGTTCACCCTTAATCAACTCTTTTCCTGAGAATTCCATCAACATTCTTCCGTCTTCATCGGGATGGGTAATAAAAGAATCATGCTTTTCTGCTGTAATCCCGGTTAAGGGCTGAAACCAATGCGAAAAGTGGGTGGTTCCTTTTTCCACAGCCCAGTCCTTCATGGCCTTGGCCACAATATCTGCGGTTTCCAGTGAAAGCTCCCCACCCTTTTCAATAACCTGCTTCACTTCTTTATAAGCATCTCTGGGAAGCCGTTCCTTCATTTTATTCATGGTAAATACATTCTCAGCAAATATCTTCTCCACATTGATCAACTGGCTCATCCTATCCTCCATTCTGTTTATCGGGGCACTCCCAACTTGGAAATAATGCTGCACTAATATCAATTCTTTCCTGCCACCCGCAAAAGATCATATTTTTCCGCTTTTGCATCCAAATCAAGATAAAGTACCTGCTTTGGATGGGGCGCAGAGTCTACTTCCTGTCCCTCTTCGTCATAAATAGCCCTTACTCTTGTTTCCACATTTTGACCATCGGGCTTCATCAGCTCTATGACATCTCCCTTTAAAAATTTGTTTCTTTGCTCAATTCTGGCAAACCCTCTTTCATCAACCTCTCCAACGATTCCCAGATAGATATATTCATTAACATAGGTATTATTGTCATAAATCTGGCTGGTTTCATCCGTTTTCCCAAAATAAAAACCGGTAGTAAACTGCCGATAGGTACACTTGCCTATTTCTGCCTTATACCACTCCATATTGGCACGATACTTTTCTTCCGATTCCCGATAGTCATCCAAAGCTCTTCGGTAGGTTCGTGTAACCGCTGCCACATAAAGGGCGGTCTTCATCCTTCCCTCAATTTTCAGGCTGTCAATACCCGCTTCAATCATTTCCGGAATATGTTCGATCATGCACAGATCTTTGGAATTAAATATATAGGTGCCTCCTTCATCTTCGTATACCGGCATATATTCCCCGGGTCGTTTCTCTTCTACCAGAGAATACTTCCATCGGCAGGCATGGGTGCAGGCTCCCCGATTAGCATCCCTGCCGGTCATAAAATTACTAAGAAGACATCTTCCCGAATAAGCCATGCACATAGCCCCATGCACAAAGCTCTCGATTTCCATATCCTGCGGAATATGCCTGCGTATTTCCCTGATTTCTTTCAGGGAAAGCTCTCTGGCAGAAACCACTCGCTTTGCTCCCTGACTGTACCAGAAATCATAAGTCAGATAATTCGTATTGTTGGCCTGTGTGGAAATATGAAGCTCTATCTGCGGACAGATTTTTCTGGCCAGCATAAACATTCCCGGATCTGCCACAATTATCGCATCCGGTCCAATTTCACGCAATTCTTCAAAATATTTGGATGCCCCTTCCAAATCTTCATTATGAGCCAGAATATTAGCTGTCACATATACCTTTACTCCATGCTCATGGGCAAATTCTATTCCTTCCTGCATCTCCTCCCTAGAAAAGTTTTTGGCCTTTGCTCTAAGCCCGAAAGCTTCTCCTCCTATGTATACCGCATCTGCACCAAAAATCACCGCCGTTTTCAGCACTTCCAGATTGCTTGCAGGAATCAAAAGTTCTGTTTTTCTCATTTCTCCTCTCATTCTGCTGCCCTGGCAGCATTTTAATCCCAGGGACTCTGAAGTTCAGCACATATCCCCGACTGTCTTTTCCATTACTAAACCTTTACACTGACGGTAGCTCCATCACCTACCGGTAAAATATCGGTTACCAATCCGGGATGATGTTTAAGAGTGTACAAATACTCCCGCATTCTGGCATGGATAGTCCTGTTCCTTCTGGTTACTGCAAACCGGGATTCCACAATCTCTCCATCCTGCAGCACGTTGTCGGATACCAGAAGCCCCCCCTGAGAAAGGAGTCGGTAAAGCTCCGGTAAAAAATAAATATACTGTCCCTTCGCTGCGTCCATAAAAATCAAGTCATAGGCTCCCTCAAGTTCCTTCAGTACCTGGGCTGCATCTCCCTCTATAAGCGTGATCTGCTTCTCTTTACCCGCTCTGGCAAAATTAGCCTTTGCCAAAGGAATTCTTTTCTCGTAGTTTTCAATAGTGGTGATCCTGCAGTCCGGCTCTGCATACTCACTCATCAATAATGCAGAAAACCCTATCGCAGTTCCCACCTCCAGAATATGTTCAGGCTTTTTCATCGCCAGCAGAAGCTTCAGCAGACTTTGCATGGCAGGGCGAATAATAGGAACTCCCATCCTTCTGGCTTCCTTTTCCAATTCTGTCAAGAATGTGCTGTTGCCGGAATCCAGGGAATCAATGAAGGTGGCCATTCTTGAATCAATAATCATGGCATCTCCTCTTCGCTTCCCGTTTCCGCCTCATTCTCTTCTACAAAAATCCTTTCTTCCGTGAGAGAGTATTCCTCTACACCGCTTGCCATGATTTTCATCATCTCTTCTGCCGTCATGGAAGTATTCAACTCATAAGTACCGGGCTTTAATTTGTCTTTGTACTCAGAAAGCATTTCCTGAACCACAAACAAACCGCTTTCCCGAATAAGCCCCTTTTTTTCCAGCTCTTTTGCGATTTCCTTTGCTGTACTGCCCTCTGTAATTGTCACCCGAACCGTCCTTCCGCTTCCTGCGGTCATAGGGGGTTCGTTAAATACTCTCTGTCCATACTCATATGCAGTCACAGAACCCTTGTATACCAACATGACAATAATAATTGCAAGCACCACCTTGAACACGGAGGCAAATATGGATATTACAATTTCCTTTGAATTCATGCTTCCTCTCATTCTGCCCTAACAGGCCAATTTCCTTACAGCAGGTCCATATCAATATCAACTACGTCTGTAATTGCGGCATTAATTTCCTGTATCCTACGGCAGACTTCCAGTTCTGCCGCCAGATACTCCCGCACTACAGGTTCTTCCTCGAAGTTTTTGAACTCCTTTTCAAATTCATCTATCCTCTCAAACAGATCATCGCCATCGTAACTTTGAAATTCAAAACGACGTTTCCGAAATTCGTTAATTCTCTCTGACAGTCCCGGATATTTTTTTACCCTTTCCTTCTGGCACTCATAATTCTGAAATGCTTCGCTGGATTTTAAAGCCTCCAGGAGCTGTTCTAAAGCCTGTTTGATTTCCATGCGAGCCAAACTCCTTCTATACTTCTAAAATAATAGGCAGAATCATGGGACGTCTTTTGGTTTTTTTCCATACATAATCTCCCAATACATCCTTTATGCCTGCTTTTATTTTACCCCAATCGGTAATTCCCCTGTCCAGATATCCTTCCACCGTATTGTACATGAGATTTCTTGTTTCTTCCATCAGTTCATCGGATTCCCGAACATAAACGAATCCACGGGAAACAATGTCCGGTCCCGAAACCAGATAACCATTTTCCCCGTCCAGACCCAATACCACAATCATAATTCCGTCCTCAGCCAGGTGCTGGCGATCTCTAAGTACAATATTCCCTACATCACCTACACCAAGACCATCGACTAAAATATCTCCCACCGGTACTTTTCCGGTGACTCCGGCCTTTTCACTGTTCATCTCCAGCACCTCACCGGAGGATATGATAAACACATTTTCCTTAGGCACACCCAGTTCCATAGCCAGCCTTGCCTGAGCCTTCAGATGCTTATACTCTCCATGTACCGGAATGGCATATTGCGGCTTAACCAGGGAATAGATCAGCTTAATTTCCTCCTGGCAGGCGTGCCCGGATACATGGGTATCCTGAAAGATCACCTCCGCACCCAGGCGGGACAGATCATTGATTACTCTTGTCACTGCCTTTTCATTTCCGGGTATAGGACTGGAGGAGAAAATAATCGTATCCTTAGGGCCAATAGAAATTTTCCTGTGCATATTGCTGGCCATACGGCTCAATGCTGCCATGCTCTCTCCCTGACTCCCGGTAGTAATAATGACGGTTTTCTCATCAGGATAGTTCTTTAGCTGCTCAATGTTAATCAGCGTATTATCCGGAATCTGGATACATCCCAGCTTAGAAGCGGTCTCTATAATATTGACCATACTTCTTCCTTCAACCACTACTTTACGACCAGATCGGTATGCAGAATTAATGATCTGCTGCACCCTGTCCACATTAGACGCAAAGGTAGCAATAATAATTCTGGTGTTAGTATGCTCAGCAAAAATGGTATCAAAGGTTCTTCCCAGGGTACGCTCGGAGGGCGTAAAACCACGCCTTTCCGCATTAGTGCTGTCGCACATTAATGCCAGAACTCCCTTTTTCCCCAATTCTGCAAAGCGCTGCAGATCAATGGCATCTCCAAATACGGGTGTATAGTCTACTTTAAAGTCTCCTGTATGAATGACCACGCCGGCAGGGGAATAAAGAGCCAGTGCCGCAGCATCCACAATACTGTGATTGGTTTTGATAAATTCAATACGAAACTCTCCCAGATTTATGGACTGACCGAATTTGACCACCTTCCGCTTAACCTGATTCAATAAATTATGTTCTCTTAATTTATTCTCAATTAACCCCATAGTCAATCTGGTTGCATACAAGGGTACATTCAACTGCTTTAATACATAAGGAAGGGCTCCTATATGATCCTCATGTCCGTGGGTAAATACGAAGCCTTTTACTTTTTCAGCATTATCCAGCAGGTAAGTAATATCCGGAATAACCAAATCAATCCCCAGCATATCATCCGCCGGGAAGCATAACCCGCAATCTACCACAACAATACTGTCGCCGCTTTCAAAGGCAGTAATATTCATACCAATCTGTTCCAGCCCCCCCAAAGGTATAACCTTCAGAGTGGCTTCATTATTCATTTCTTTTTTCTTTCTCAACTTATTTCCTCCCATTTTTTTCCGCACACAACAACAAGGCCTCTTTCAGAAGCCTTTAACAACAATATCCATCTGCTGCCGGAATCCGCTCCTTATGCTACACAAGCTCCACATCCTCCAGCAAATCCTCAAATATACCCGCCAGTGCCTCAAGCTCGTCTTCCTCATCGACAATGGCATATATACTCTCTGTATCCTCCGGTTTGGACAAATCCTTTAAAATAAGTGCTTCTCCATCTCCGTCTTCACAGTCAGTAACTAAAATATAGTTTACCCCGGCAATCTTTGTCTGTTCCAATACATAGAAATCTACCGGTTCATCTTCCTTTGGACAAAAGGTAATTTTTTCCAGCTTCACATTCTCCTCCTTTGAGCTGGCTCCTTTCCTTTACTCAGTCTGATCTTTTCGGTAATCCAGATATCCCTGTAAAATCAGCACTGCCGCCAGCTTGTCTATCTTCTCCTTTCGTTCCTGTCTCCTGAGTCCTCCCTCAAGCATTGCCTTCTCGGCTGCCACCGTGGTCAGTCTTTCATCCCAGCAAATAACAGGAAGCCCTGTACGGCGTTCCAGACGTTCTTTAAATGCCTCCGTTTTCTCTATTCTTTCGCCCAGTGTATCGTTCATGTTCTTGGGATAGCCCAAAACGATCTCTTCCACTTCGTACTCTAAAATCAATTCCTCAATTCTCGCCAATGTCCTGCGGAGCTTATTCTCTTCTTTTCTTCGAATCGTTTCCACTCCCTGAGCCGTAAGGAATAAAGGGTCGCTAATTGCCACCCCCACTGTTTTCGAGCCAAAATCCAAACCCATTATACGCATAATTTCTTCCATTCTGCCACGTTAAGCATCGCAGAGGCTCTGTACAAAAGTACAAAGTCCGGTATTCTTATTACCTGGCACGTTTTCTCACAGCATCCGCAGTAAATCTGCTGAACAGTTACTGCTGTACTAAGTTATACCCAATGATTATTCTTGATATACTCTTTAAATAATTCTTCTACCAGCTCATCCCGTTCAACCTTCATAATAAGGCTTCTGGCATTCTTATAGCTGGTGATATAGGTGGGATCACCGGACATAATATAGCCTACGATCTGATTAACAGGATTGTAGCCTTTTTCGCTTAGTGCTTCAAAAACAGCAGAAAGAATCACCTTTACCCCTGTCTCCGGTTCTACTTCTACTTTGAAAAACTGTGTATTTCCTAAATCCTGCATAACTTCCTCATTTCTTCTAAACGTTCTTTTCTCCGAACACCAATATATTACCTCAAAATGCCCGAAAATTCAATCTCGGTTTATGGATTCCAGCAACAAATATTCATTATTCAAAAATTCTGCTGCCTTTCCTTTTATTATTTGATTCGTCAGCTCTTCCTGCTCCTCTATAAGCACCTTGATATAACCGGGAGTGAACCCTGTCTGGTAATATTTTCCTCTGATTTCCTTTTTTTCCTCAATCAACGCTTCCATGGTTTCTCCCAGAAAGCTTTTGCAATATTCCTGAGAATGCCTTTCAGCCATAGCCAGCAATACTCTGCTTCGTTCTGCCTTTATGGCCTCATCGATCTGATCCCTTCGGGCTGCCGCCGCCGTTCCCTGCCGCTTGGAATACTTAAAAATATGCATATCATAAAATCGGATTTCCTCCAAAAAAGCGCAGGTACAATTGAATTCTTCCTCAGTTTCACCCGGAAATCCTACGATGACATCTGTGGTGATCGCCGGGCGATCATAGGCCTGCCTCAACCTCTCCACCGTCTGCCGAAATTCCGCTATTGTATAATGGCGATTCATCCGCTTCAACGTAGTGTCACAGCCACTTTGCAAAGATAAATGAAAATGAGGGCACAGCTTATCCACCCTTTTCAGCCTGTCTAAAAAGTCAGAGGTGAGGATTCTGGGTTCCAGGGAGCCCAATCGTATCCGCTTAATTTCCTCCACCTTGTTGATCTCTTCCAAAATCTCCGCTAAGTACCCCTTTTCATAGGTTTTTTCACGAAGCTCAGCAGTTCCCAGATAGTCCCCAAACATTTCCTGCTGAAAATCCAGTCCATAGCTGCTTAAATGTATACCCGTGATCACTACCTCCCGATAGCCTGCCTTAGCCAGTCCCCTGACCTCCTTTAGAATATCCTCCTTTTTTCGGCTTCTTACTCTGCCTCTGGCAAAGGGAATAATACAATAGGAGCAGAATTGGTTGCACCCATCCTGAATCTTGATATAGGCTCTGGTGTGTTCACCTGCATGAGTCAGAGTCATTTCCTCATATTCCTGTTTAGCTCCGTTCAGATCGATAAATGTACTATTTCCCAGTGTTTTGTCTATGGAGCCATTCTCTTTGCCCTTCTCTGCAATCGTCTGTTCCTCTCTCTGCTTCAGATACTCTTCTAATAGGACTGCAATATCCTTCTTTCGGTTGTTCCCGATTGCCAGATCAATGCAGGGGTCTTTTTTTACCGTTTCCATGCCGGTCTGCACATAGCAGCCAACTGCTACCACCACCGCCTTGGGATTCATCTTTTTTGCTTTATGGAGCATCTGTCGGCTCTTTCTGTCCGCAATGTTGGTTACCGTACAGGTATTGATAATATAAACATCTGCTCCAGGGGCAAAAGGAACAATTTCATACCCCTTATTTTTCAATGTATCTTGCATGACTTCTATTTCATACGAATTCACTTTGCATCCAAGATTGTGTAACGCAATCTTTTTCATTCTTCCTCTCATTCTGCTGCTTTAACAGCATTTTAATCACAGGGACTTTTTGCATCAGCACAAAGCCCGGGTTGAAAGAATCTGATTCTTTCAACCTTTCTCCTCATTTTGTTTGGATTCTTATTGACTTTTCGGGTTAACCCCTTTACTATTAGGTTAAAAGTATAAAAAACTGAAGGAGGATGATTTCAATGAAAACAGTTCAGATTTCTTTAAACTCTATCGACAAGGTAAAATCATTTGTAAACGACATTACCAAATTTGATTGTGATTTTGATCTAGTATCCGGAAGATACGTTATTGATGCAAAATCTATCATGGGTATTTTCAGCTTGGATTTATCCAAACCCATTGATCTAAACATTCATGCAGAAGACAATCTGGATACCGTTATGGAAGTTTTAAAGGCCTACATGGTTTAAATCTTCCCTCTTATCCATTATACATAATGAACTAATGCTGCTGCCTTAAGACTTAGCTCCTTAAGGCAGCTTTTTATTTCGTAAGTTTATCCTTCAGGCAGGTACTGACCCCTGCTTTATTTCTCCTCCTCAGCAGGGCGAACAATCAACAGCTCTTTAGTCGAAAGGGCTTTCTCCAAAAGTTCCTCAATTACCTCATTCAGCTTTTCCTCATGGCGTTTAATATGCTCCAGATTCGGTTTGGTTACCGGGTGCTTTGCCACAAAAATTGTACAGCAGTCTTCATAAGGCTGAATAGAGGTTTCGTAAGTGTTAATCTTCTCTGAAAGCTCTACAATCTCCTGCTTATCCAGACCAATACAGGGGCGGTATACCGGTAAAGTACACACCTCATTGGTAACATATAGTGAGTGCATGGTCTGAGACGCTACCTGCCCAATGCTTTCTCCCGTGATCAGACCCAAACATTCTGTATCCTTGGCAATCCTTTCTGCAATTTTCATCATATAGCGGCGCATAATGATCGTCAGCTCCTCATGAGGGCATTTTTCATAAATGGCCAATTGAATATCCGTGAAGTTTACGATATGCAGATAGATGGGTCCGCTGTAGTAGGAAATACGTCTTGCCAGATCCACCACCTTCTGCTTCGCCCGTTCACTGGTATAAGGAGGTGCATGAAAATAAACCGCATCAATCTTAACTCCCCGCTTACTAATCATATATCCGGCAACCGGAGAGTCTATTCCGCCGGAGAGGAGCAGCATGGCCTTCCCATTGGTTCCTACAGGCATACCACCGGGTCCAGGAATAATTTGAGAATAAAGATATATTTTTTCCCGAATCTCTACATAGAGCATAATCTGAGGATTATGCACATCCACGGTAAGCTCCTCAAAGGCATCCAGCAGCACTCCCCCTATTTCCCTGTTCAATTCCATGGTGTCCAGGGGATAGTTCTTTCTGGCTCTTCTGGCAACCACCTTAAAGGTTTTTTTCTTATCGGGATATACTTTGTTTACATAGTCTACAACGGCTCCGGCCAAGTGTTCAAAGCCCTCGTCCTCCACGCAGACCACAGGACAGATTCCCCAGATACCAAATACCGTCTGCAGATTTTCCACCGTTTCATCAAAATCAAAGTCTCCCTCGGCATCCACATAAATTCGTCCCTGAGCCTTGCGAATCTTAAATTCCCCTTCACAACGTTTCAGGGCATATTTGATCTGCTGCACCAGAGCATCTTCAAATAAATATCTGTTCTTTCCTTTTACGCCAATCTCGGCATATTTAATCAAAAAAGTGTTAAACATTTTTCCTCTCATTCTGCTATTCTGACCATAGAAATTTAATATCTTGTATACTTTCGAAGCATGGGGATTATATCATACAACGACTCTAATGTATAGTCGATTTCTTCTTTTGTTGTAAATAGAGACAGACTGAAACGTAAGGTTGAATCCAACTGTTCCCTCTCCACACCCATAGCCTTGAGGGTAGCCGAATAAGCCGGTTTATTGCTGGCACAGGCACTGCCTGCCGAAACATATATCCTTTTGTCCTCCAATGCGTGCAGAAGCACTTCGCTGCGTACTCCTTGTACTGATACACTGATAATATGTGGGGAACTGTCCTCCCTTGTACTGCCGTTGATCTGTATCCCCGGTATACTCTGCACACCTGCAACAAAGTAGTTCTTCAGGCTCCTCATACTTTCTACGTCCATCTCCAGACTGCCATATATTTCTTCTACCGCTTTGGCAAGACCCGCAATTGCAGGTACATTTTCTGTTCCTGAACGGAGCCCTTTCTGTTGTCCTCCACCAAAAATCACAGGAGTGATCTTCACCTTTTCATTGACATATAGAAAGCCGATCCCTTTAGGGCCGTGAATCTTATGGCCACTTACAGACAGCATATCAATTCTCATCTTCCGGGGTAAGATACGATATTTTCCATAACCTTGTACACCGTCTACATGAAAAATAATTCCCGAATTGAAGCTCTTAACCATGTGTGCAGCCTCCTCCACCGGCTGCACAGAGCCAACTTCGTTATTAGTATGCATCATGGAGACCAGGATAGTATCAGGCCGTAAAGCCCGCCTTAGTTCTTCCAGAATCACCTTTCCCTCACGATCTACCGGCAGGTAGGTCACCTGAAAGCCCTGGCTCTCCAAAAACTGCATAGGCTGCAACACTGCCGGATGCTCAATACAGGTAGTGATCAGGTGGTGTCCGGATCTTTGATTAGCCATAGCCGCCCCGATCAGGGCAAGATTATCCGATTCTGTTCCTCCCGAAGTAAAATAAATCTCTTTTTCATTGACCTTAAGATTTTTGGCTATCACGCTTCGGGCATAGCGCAGATATTGTTCTGCCTGAATTCCCTTTATATGCATACTGGAAGGATTTCCATAATCCTCACACATCACCTTCGTCATCAGTCCCGCCACGCTTTCAAAACACCTGGTAGTAGCTGAATTATCCAGATAAGCTTCCATAACTCCTCGCATTCTATTTTTCGGTTTTTCTCCGAAAAAATACCTTTTCTTCCTTTATTCTATGTTTTCTTCTTCCAGTTGATACATAATCCAGGCCAAAACCGTAAGTCCGGCCGTTTCCGTTCTCAATATCCTTTTCCCCAGAGAAACAGGGAGTATCCCGCTTTCTCTGGCAAGCTCGATCTCTTCCTCTGCAAATCCTCCTTCAGGGCCAATAAATACAGCAATATCCATTCCTGGTTTTAAGGAGGAAATAAGCTCTCTGGTAACCTTCATCCCTTTTTCCAGTTCATACGGAATAATCTTAATCTCCATATTGCGGCAACAGGAAACCGCCTCTTTAAAGGATATGGGCTCCCATACCCTGGGAATAATCGCCCTTTTGCTTTGCTTGGCCGCCGCCTCACTGATTCCCTGCCATCTTATCGTTTTCTGAACTGCCTTTTTACCTTCCAGCTTTACCACCGATCGTTTTGCCGCTACCGGGATAATTTCATGAACCCCCAGCTCAACTGCCTTCTGGATGATCAGCTCCATTTTATCTGCCTTGGGAAGTCCCTGAAAAAGATATACCCTGGCAGGAAGCTCTACACCCTCCTCCTTAATAAATCGAAGGCTGCAGATAATTCTGTCTTCTTCAATGCGTTCAATACCACAGCGATATTCTCTGCCATCCATACCATTGCTGATTGAAATTTCTTCTCCCGGCTGCATTCTCAGCACATTTCGTATATGATTAACATCCTTTCCCGTAATATATATCTGCTTCCCCTGAATCTGGGATGGCTCCACGAAAAACTGATGCATACTCCCCTCCATTTCGAAGCGTTTTACGCCGCCTTATTTCCTTGCCGTTATACTGACCCATTCTCCCTGACGGGTTATCTCCACAATTTCCATTCCCGCCTGTTTTACTGCTTCTGCCACTTCCTCTTCTTTCTTGTCAATAATTCCGGAGGTAATATAAATTCCTCCGGGCTTCAAATGGTTAATCACCACAGGCGTCAATGGCACCAGCACATCTGCCAGAATGTTGGCTACTGCAATATCATAGCATTCATAGCCCACCTCATCCTGCACCTCTTTGTCTGAAATAAGATTTCCCAGTATTACAGCAAAGTTATCCGGAAGGATACCATTGACCAGTTTATTCTCTTTCACGGCTTCCAGTGCACAGGGATCAAGATCTGTCCCCACAGCCTGCTTTGCCCCAAGTTTTAGTGACAGGATGGACAGGATTCCGCTTCCGGTACCTATGTCCAGTAATCGGGTTTGGGGGGTAATGTATTTTCGCAATTGGCGGATACATAGCTGCGTAGTTTCATGCATTCCGGTTCCAAAGGCTGTCCCGGGGTCAATATGAAGAATCAATCTCTTTGTGTCCTCTTCCTTCACCTCTTCCCAGGAAGGTACTACCAGAATATCATCAATCATAAACTGATGGAAATACTTCTTCCAGTTGTTGATCCAATCCAGGTCTTCGGTTTCAGAAAGTGAAATGGTTCCCTCGCCGATATCCATAAATTCTTTAAGGCTGTTCAGCTCTTCCCCGATCTGCCCAACCAGCTCTTCCAGAGAGGCTTCACTTCCTTCCTCCACAAAGAAGCTAAGATAGGCAATTCCATCATCTTCCTGTGTCTGAGGCAAAATATCTACAAACATCTGCTCCTTTTCCAATGCAGTCAGAGGAACCTTGTCCTCAATCTGGGCACCCTCCAGTCCCAAATCATAAAGGCTGCTGATAATGATATCCTCTGCATCCGTAATCGTTTTAATCTGTATTTTTGTCCACTTCACGTTAATTTTCCCCCTTCTCTCCGTTGAGAAACGTTATATATTCCCTCTTATCCCATCTGTCCTTCTATTATAGATTATAACAAATGAAGCGTATACTTCAAGTTTCTCTTTTATATCCATCCCGGCATAAAGCATCATTTATCATCTGCCATCATATACTGCTTACTGGCAACGCCTTACAAGCTAAAACAAATACCTTTAAGGAGGATAATCTTTGTTCATGCCCAAGCCGAAGCAGATCATTCCTATTACCATTATTGCTGTATGCTTCTTCATCAGTATCTGGTGTTTAACTGCCTCTCCATTCACTCCTGTCAGCAGTGAAAATATCCACTTCTCCCAAAAGGAGCCTTCACTCGTTGTTATTGATGCCGGACATGGAGGAAGCGATCCCGGAAAAATAGGTATTACAGGAAGCTACGAAAAAGACATTAATCTGGAAATTGCCAGGAAGCTCCAGTCTATTCTGGAGCAGCAAAATGTGCAGGTAGTTATGACCCGGGATGACGACAGTGAATTAGCCGGAACCGAAGGGGGATGGAAATTGGCCGATATGAAAAAACGCATTGCTATCATTAATGAAGCAAAGCCTGATGCAGTGATCAGCATTCATCAGAATAGTTATACCTCACCGGATATCCATGGGGCTCAATGCTTTTATTATACAGATGCTGAGGAAGGCAGAGAGCTGGCAGCATTGCTGCAGGCACAGATTATTACCTCCACAGGCCAGACCAAAATCCGCGAAATCAAGCCGAACAGTGACTATTATTTATTAAAAAAGTCCTCCTCCCCCACCGTGATTGTAGAGTGTGGTTTTCTGTCCAACCCTGATGAGGAACAGCTCCTTCTCGACCCTGTATACCAGAGAAAAATGGCATGGGCCATCCATCTGGGAGTAATACAGTATCTTAGAAAAGCTCCGTCTGAGGGAAGTATCCAACAGCAGACGGAGCCATAACCTGTTTATGATTATATTTAAGAATTGGTATATGCGGCGATAACTCCCCAGATATCCGGTGTCTCGAATCCCAGCTTCCAGGCTGCCACACCACCTAAATTATATTTTTGCATGATTGTCAGCTTGGTTTCAATGGACTTGGCATCCTCCAGCCATACCTGATAGAGAGTATCAGCCTTCTGAATCTGTCCATAATTCTGGCAGGTTTCCTGATCCCAATATACCTCTACATTATTGTTGGCAACAAAATTTTGTGCCGTTTCCATATCCAGAGCTTCGCTGGTCACCTGACCATTCTGTGTTTTCCACACTCGAGTATAAAAGGGCAAAGCATTAATTACTTTATGCGGCGGTACCTCTTCGACCGTCTGGACAATTCCATCCTCCACAAAACCGATGGAAGCTACTGAACCGGCCACTCCGCCGCCGCCCCAATGCTCATCATATCCCATAATAATAACATAATCCGCCACAATTCCCTGTTCTTTGCGATCATAGTGCGTCGTGGACTCTCTGGGCACATAATTATCCACCGAAAGAACGATTCCATCGGCTCTGCACCGAATGGACAGTTCTCTTAAAAACTGTATAAAGGGTTCTCCCGAATCATAACTTAGGTCTTCAAAATCTACGTTGATCCCATCAATGTCATAGCGCAGAACCTCCGCCATAAGATTGTCGATCAGGCGGGTTCTGGTGCTGGTTTTCGAAAGAACCTCATAGGAGCTTACGTTCTGATCAAAATTATCTACCAAAGCCCAAACCTCCAATCCCATCTGGTGAGCCTGATTCACATAATTCTGACTGGCGATGCTGCGAATGCCGCCTTCGTTATCAATGAGCGAAAACCACGTAGGGGAAATCACGTTCATTCCTTTCGTACCGCTGACTGCTTCCGCAAGCGTACCGTTAGCCGCCTCCGACATTACCTGATGCCAGCCCAGGCTGATTTTCTCCTCTCTGGTAAGGGAAGTATATTCCGGCTCCTCATAGTGGGAAGCAGGAGTACGGGCAATCACCTCTTCTTCAGCCAGCAGCTTATTCTCCACATAGCCGATAAGAGCATCCTGCGTCTTCACTTTGGACCAGTTCTCCATTTTTTCCAGGATCGTCACCTGCTCTCCCTTGCTTACCTCACGGAGAATATCGCTTTTCACCCCACCCTTATAGCGGATCGCCGTATCCTTTTTCACCTCAGCTATGGTGCTCTCTCCCCATTCTGTATAGATCTGCAGCCGATTAGGTTCAGTAAAGGTTTCATAAGAAAAGTTGGTGAACTGATGCACAAAATCCAAAGCCACATACAAGGTTTCCCCTTCGTAATAGGAAAGAAGATAGTCTTCCTTCACCTCATTGTCTCCCTGCCTGTATATATCCGTTCCGATCGTTGTTCGGATGATTTCTGTAGGGGTTGTGTAAAGCAGGAGCATTTCTGCTGTATCTGCATAGAACCGATCATTTAACAGCTTCTGCACAGAAATGAAGTCCAAATAATACGTTCCCCCGGATAGCTTTGCCCTGGTCTCGATTTGTTCATCCTGTAAAACAATGGCCGCTTCATCCGGCTCCAGGAATCCAAAATATTCATCCAGATCCATTTTGCCGTCTGAGTAAGAATATTTCTTTAAAAACATAGTCAAAAGTCCTGCTCCGCCAATCACTATAATCAGGGCAACGGCGACTAAAACCGGAATCACTTTCTTCTTCATCGTTCTTTTCCTTTCTGTCTTCCACTTTCGCATCAATTGCCCTTAATTATAGCAAACTATTTATTTTCCGTCATTACCTATTTTGACAAAATATGATTCCTTTTGCTGGAAAACAGTGCATACGGGGAGTATCTTCCGTTTTCCGTTTCCGGTCTGCTGTTTGCTTTGCTCTTTTCTTAATAACAGGAGGCATTCCTATTCATTTTTTCTACTGGTTTCCATACCAGATTTCTTTTAGCTGTCCTTCCTCATCCATGACGATAAATTCCGGTATGTATGCCATTTCTTCCCGCACCCAGATCGTATGTGCAATATCCTGAGGAGATGCCGGTTGCTCTCCCTGATAGATCAGCACACCTTCACTGGCAGCGGCTTCTAAAGCCTTCACATATTTCTGGTTTATCTTATCCATTTTTGTCCTTTCCAGCTTGTGACAATATCCATCCATGATAACAAGCATTTTGTGATATATTAATTGGACTGAACATTTTGTTCCCTTTATTTAAGGTGTAAAACCATGGAAATTGTCCATACTAAAAATAAATAGGGAAGAAAATAAATAGAAAGATGCACCGAACTGTACCCAATGATAATTTATCTGCAAGTAAAAATGTGTGTGAACTGTAAGATGTTTGCTTTAAAGGAAATACGATTCGAACAGACGATAGATGTCTGTAAGACTTTACATGACCTGTTGTCAAAAATGAGATCATGTTGAGATAAATTGATCTAGATAAAGTTTAAGATAATGTTTAAGAAACGATGAACGTCCAGCCTCCCCTCCGGTACTGACTGTCCGATACATCTTCTGTACGCTATTATACCTAAACAGTCATGACTTGGCAAGAAAAAATCTTATTTTTTTATAAAATTTGACAAAACTCTCCCCTCCCAGGCTTGACTTCCCAAAATAAGATGTATACAATACTTTTACAAATCACAGATACGTTTTGGTAACTTACTCTGCGGTTTGCTGCATATTATAGTAAATGAGTAGCCTTTTATGTTCAGCATGGTAAAGGTGAAATAGAAGATTCTGCGTAATGTCCCCGGACAATCAAGACTTCTTCAGTATATGGGGATGTTACACTGGGAAAGGACCCTGGTGACAACGATGAAAATAGAAAAAGTAAATGATCATCAGATTCGCTGTACTCTGACGAAGGCCGATTTGGCCGACCGTCAGCTAAAGCTCAGTGAACTGGCATATGGAACAGAGAAGGCCAAAGACCTGTTCCGGGATATGATGCAACAGGCTTCAGCTAAATTTGGTTTTGAGGCTGAGGATATTCCTTTAATGATAGAAGCAATTCCCTTAAATGGAGATTGCATTGTTTTGATTATTACCAAGGTGGAAGACCCTGAGGAACTGGATACCCGTTTCTCCAAATTTGCTCCCTCTCTTACTGACGGAGAGGATGGTATTGAAGATATTCTGGGTAATCTGGGCGCTGAGGATGAGGTTCTTGACCTCTTTCGCCGGGTCCAAAAAAGCCGCCAGAAAAAAGCTACGGCTGACGTTTCCGATCCTTTTTTACCGGGCCGGGAAGAGTCCGAAGAGGAGAAGAGAACGGATGATAAAGAGAATAAAGGCTTTGTGCGACTTTTTTCTTTTGACTCCCTCTACCATTTATACCCCATTTCCCGCCAGCTTTCCTCCTTTTATCAGGATGCCAATACCCTCTATAAGGATCCTGCCGGCGGAAGATACTACTTGGTAATCACCCAGGCTGCGGAAGAGCCGGAAACCTTTAATCGTCTATGCAACATTTTATCTGAGTATGGGCAGTTGGAACGCTACAGTAAGGCGCACGAGGCTTATATGGCAGAGCACTATGAGGTTTTGATCCAGAAGAATGCTCTACAGGCTCTGGCTCTGATGGAATAAAAATACATGAAGGCTGTCTCAGCAGCGGCTTTCATCAGACAGAATAAGCAATACTTTCGGTAAACGGCATAGCTTCGGCTATGCCGTTTCGAGCTTTTGAAGGTCAAACCCTAAAGACTATATCGCTTTTTCAATGGCATAATTGCGACACCGAATGCACTGATGAGTGAAAAGGTACTCACATTATTCCGTTATACTTTGAAGAGCCCACAAAAAAGACGGATAAAAAGCCATCGCTTCTCACCCGTCTTTTTCCTGCCCTGTATGGGGCTGCCCCAAACCCGATCTGTTTTATAGGCAGTGATCCCATTAAAAGCCTGTTGTGTTTTTACTGATTACTGTCTTGCTGTAAGCTATTATAATTCAGCAATTTTATTCATCAATTCTTCCACATCCACATTGTGTACCATAGCTGCCTCTTCCAGAGATTCACTCTGTGCAGAAGGGCAGCCCAGACAATGCATACCGATCTCCAGCAGAGCACTTGCAGCGGCAGGTTTAACTTTTAAAATCTCTCCAATAGTCATGTCTTTCGTAATTGTTGACATCTTTTCCTCCATTCTGCTGCTTAAGCAGCATTTTATCATAATCCATCTGCAGATCACAGGCCCAACCTGCGATACTGCTTAACTCAAAACGTGTAATCTTGCAGGTTCTAAACCAAAAGAAACAACGCTGTTCTCTATTAGTTTACCCTCTTTTTTCACGAATAGCTATAGTATAATACATTTTCCTCCATTTGTATAGAAAAAAGTACACTACTTCGCTTGACGTTGTGAAAAACTTAACATATAATCTAACCGAAAGATTTACATAGTGTTTTACGCTATTGGCACTCAATAACTACACATTTACAGGAGGCATTTTCAAATGAGACCAGAATGGACAGATTTTGTAGGTGGCAAGTGGGAGCATGACATCAACGTAAGAGATTTTATTCAACGCAACTATCATCCTTACGATGGTGACGAGAGCTTTCTCGTGGATGCTACACAGGACACAAAAGACTTATGGGACATGGTGCTTGAGTTGCAGAAAAAGGAACGTGAAGCAGGCGGTGTTCTGGATATGGATACCAAGGTGGTATCCAACATCGTTTCTCACGGCCCGGGCTATTTAGACAAGAGCAAAGAAAAGATCGTTGGTTTTCAAACCGACAAACCCTTCAAGCGTTCCCTGCAGCCTTACGGCGGTATCCGTATGGCAGAGAAGGCCTGCTCCGATAACGGATATGAGGTAGACCCTGAAATCAGTGAGTTTTTCTCTGTTCACAGAAAGACTCATAATGCAGGCTGCTTTGATGCTTATAATGACGAAATGAGAAACTGTCGTTCCTCTCATATTATCACCGGTCTTCCTGATGCTTATGGAAGGGGTCGTATCATCGGTGACTACAGACGTGTTGCCTTATATGGAATTGATCGCCTGATTGAAGATAAGCTGGCACAGAAAAACTCTACCGGCCGTGTAATGACCGACGATGTGATTCGGCTTCGTGAGGAGTTGTCTGAGCAGATCGTGGCATTAAAGCAGATGAAGCAGATGGCAGCTTCCTATGGCTGTGACATTTCCAAACCGGCAACGAATATGCAGGAAGCAGTTCAGGCGCTCTACTTTGGCTATCTGGCTGCAGTAAAGGAACAGAACGGTGCTGCAATGTCCCTTGGCCGCACCTCTACCTTCCTGGACATTTATGCAGAGAGAGATTTAGCTAACGGAACCTTTACCGAGGAGCAGATTCAGGAATTTATTGACCACTTCATCATGAAGCTGAGATTGATCAAATTTGCCCGTACTCCTGAGTATAACCAGATTTTCGCTGGGGATCCTGTATGGGTAACTGAATCTCTTGCCGGAGTTGGTGTGGATGGACGTCACATGGTGACCAAAACCTCCTTCCGTTATCTCCATACTTTAACCAACCTGGGACCTTCACCTGAACCTAACCTGACCGTTCTCTGGTCTGTAAATCTTCCTTCCAATTGGAAGAGATACTGTGCTAAGATGTCTATCCAGACTTCTTCCATTCAGTACGAGAATGACGATTTGATGCGGGCTGATCATGGTGATGATTATGGAATCGCCTGCTGTGTATCCTCCATGGTTATTGGTAAGGAAATGCAGTTCTTCGGTGCCCGCGCCAACCTGGCTAAATGCCTGCTCTATGCGTTAAATGGCGGTGTAGACGAGATCACTAAAAAGCAGGTAGGACCTAAATATCGTCCTGTGGAAGGCGACGTTCTGGATTTTGAAGATGTAATGGATAAATTTACCGACATGATTGAATGGCAGGCTGATGTTTATGTGAACACCCTGAACATTATTCATTACATGCATGACAAATACTGCTATGAAAGAGCAGAGATGGCCCTCCATGACAAACACGTAAAACGTTATTTTGCTACCGGAATTGCGGGCTTATCCATTGTTGCAGACTCCCTGTCGGCAATCAAATATGCTACCGTTAAGCCGGTTCGTGATGAGGATGGTATTATTGTGGACTTTGAAACCACAGGAGAGTTCCCCAAATATGGTAATGATGATGACCGTGTAGATATGCTGGCTCAAAAGGTCGTACACACCTTTATGACGGCGGTAAGAAGACACCATACCTATAGAGAGGGTATTCCTACCACATCCATTTTAACCATTACCTCTAATGTAACCTACGGAAAGGCTACCGGCAACACCCCCGACGGACGTAAGAAGGGTCAGCCTTTTGCTCCCGGTGCAAACCCGATGCATGGACGGGATACCCATGGAGCTATTGCTTCCCTGTCTTCCGTATCCAAACTGCCCTTTGTAGATGCACAGGATGGTATCTCCAATACCTTTACCATTATCCCCGGTGCGCTGGGCAAAGAAAATCAGGTGTTCTCAGGTGACATCGAAATTGATTTAAGCCAAATTTAAGAAGGTGTCTATGGACGAAAATAAGATGATTGATGATCTGGTTGCCATGCTGGATGCGAGTATGGCAAAAGGCGTTGGCCACATTAATGCTGACGTTGATACAAGTTTAGATGGTACAAAGCGTGTAGAGACCATGGGGTGTTCGGATTGTTCCCGAACTCCCCTGGCCTGCAGTGTTCCTACCCTGGAACAGGGATTGGACGATTATACAAGACTATAGTTTAAGGAGGATTTTATCATGGAAAACACAAACGCACAGGTAGATAACTTAGTAGCACTGTTAGATGGATATGCAACAAAAGGCGGACATCATCTTAATGTGAACGTATTAAACAGGGATACTCTGCTGGATGCCCAGAAGCATCCTGAAAAATATCCTCAGTTGACTATCCGTGTTTCCGGATATGCGGTTAATTTTATTAAATTGACTCCAGAGCAGCAGACTGACGTTATTAACCGTACCTTCCATGCTTCCGTTTAATCGAGTATGAAAGGACGAATTCATTCCCTTGAAAGCTTCGGAACTGTAGATGGACCGGGAGTTCGATACGTCATTTTCCTTCAGGGCTGTCCTATGCGTTGTGCCTATTGTCACAACCCCGACACCTGGGATTTTGGCTGTGGCCGTGAAGTTGACCCGGACTATCTTATTGAGCAATACGAAAGAAATATAGATTTCTATAAGGGCGGCGGTATTACCGTGACCGGCGGCGAACCTCTTTGCCAGTTGGATTTTCTGATTGAATTGTTTACTTTGGCAAAAAAGAAGAATATCCACACCTGTATTGATACCTCCGGTATTGCCTATCAGCCTTTTTCCAAGGAGATCCTGGAGAAGCTGGATAGACTAATGGCCCTTACCGATTTAGTCATGTTGGATATTAAGCATATCAACGGGGAAAAGCATTTGGAACTGACCGGGCAGCCCAATGATAATATCATTGAGTTTGCCTATTATCTCAACAATAAGAGAATTCCCACCTGGATTCGTCATGTTGTGGTTCCCGGTCTGACTGACGACCATGAATCCTTAAGAGCTCTTGGCTATTTTATTGGTGGACTGTCCAATCTTCAGGCTCTTGATCTTCTTCCCTATCATGTTATGGGGATAAAAAAATATGAGGAATTAGGATTGGAATACCGCTTGAAGGATGTACCCCCGATGGATAAAAGTAAACTTCGTGAATTGAAGCTGCAAATCCTCAAAGGGATTAAAATACGGCGAAATGAAATGAACGAATATTCCAACATCGTATCAGAATTAATACATTAAATCTTGATTTTTCTATTGTATAATGAAGTATTTTGTATTAAAATCAACATATAGGAATGAAAAGGAGGATTTTATTATGGCTCATGTAATTAGTGATGCTTGTATTATGTGTGGTGCTTGTGAAGGCACTTGTCCTGTTAGTTGTATTTCTGCTGGTGACTCTCAGTATAATATCGATGGCGGTACATGTATTGACTGCGGATCCTGCGTAGGAGTTTGCCCTGTAGGCGCTATTTCCGAGGGTTAATTTTACGGCTTCTGCATAGAAGCTCAATCTATATACCATTAGAGATAACAAGGGAAAAGAAAAGCATTCAAAAAAATGAATGCTTTTTTCTTTTCCCTGCATTCTGCTTATTACGAATGCTTTCATCAATGGTTCGAAAATGTCTCTCCATTTCCTCCCAACGCTTTTCCTGCAGCTTTTCATGCTCTCTCCATTCCTCTTTCATTTGCATATCACATTCTTTTACCGTTTCTCTGACCGTCTGTTTAATCAGGCTTTTCAAAAGAAGCTGAATTCTTTCTGCCTTCTCATTGACTTCCTCCGGCGACAGCAGCCGTTCCTGTTGTTTCAGTGGTAACAAAACCCCTTTCTCATTGTCAAAAACCATATAACGTTCCTTTTCCATGTATACTCCTTTCTTTCTTCATGATACCATATTTCCTATGTTGACTTATGTAAAAAAAGGATGAAGCAAAATCTCCATCCTCTTTAGTAGTCTCTCTCTTTATTTGCAAATTTAGTGTATTCAGGCAGCCATACCAGCTCTACCGTACCAATAGGACCGTTTCTTTGCTTACCGATAATTATTTCCGAAATTCCCTTCTTTTCACTATCCTTATTATAGTAATCATCACGGTAGATGAACATAACCACATCTGCATCCTGTTCAATGGCACCTGATTCTCTAAGGTCCGACATCATCGGTCTGTGATCCGGTCTTTGCTCTACTGCCCGGCTTAGCTGAGACAAGGCCAGAACCGGCACATTAAGTTCTCTGGCCAGCTTCTTCAATGAGCGGGAAATCTCAGAAATCTCCTGTTGCCTGGATTCACTCCTTCCGCTGCCGGACATCAATTGCAGATAATCAATAATAATCATCTTAATATCATGCTCCAGCTTAAATTTACGGCATTTACTCCTTAACTCTGAAATACTGATTCCTGCCGTATCATCAATAATCAGCTTAGACTTTCCGATTACCCCTGCACTTTCAATTAATTTTTCCCATTCTTCATCATTCAGAGTACCATTTCGCAGATTCTGGGCATCCACATTAGACTCCAGGGAAAACATACGATTCACTAACTGTTCCTTGGACATTTCCAGACTGAATATAGCCACTGCCTCCTTCAAACGAAAGGCCACATACTGGGCAATATTCAACACAAAGGCTGTCTTTCCCATAGAAGGTCTGGCTGCAATCAATACCAGATCAGCAGGCTGCATTCCCGACGTCTTATAGTCCAAATCCAAAAATCCGGTGGCAATCCCTGTAACCCTTCCACTGTTTTTTGATGCTGCTTCAATTTTTTCCAATGCATTCATGACTACCTGACGAATAGGAACAAACTCTCCAGAGTTGCGGTTTTGAACCAATTCAAAAATACGCTTTTCTGCCTCTTCCAGTATGACCTCTATGCTTTCCTTTCCGCCATAGCACTGATTCGCAATATCTTCATTCAGTCGAATCATTTTCCGCAAAGTGGACTTTTCCGCTACGATCCTGGCATAGGATTTGATATTGGCGGAAGTAGGTACTTCTGTAAGGATATCTCTGATAAATTCCAGACTGCTTACCTCTCCGGGGACATCCTTTTCCTTCAGTCTGTCCTGCAGAGTCACCACATCTACCGGCCTGCCCTCCTCATGAAGCTCTACTATAGTGTCAAACACGATTCCATACTGCTTATGATAAAAATCATCTCCCAAAATCATCTCAGAAGCTACAACGATAGCTTCACGGTCAAGCATCATGGAGCCAATAACCGATTGCTCTGCTTCTATGCTGTGAGGTAATACTCTTTTGATGATCGCTTCCTCTATTGATGCCATCTGTTTCCTCCGTTTTGGTCTCCTCCCGGACTCAAGCCTTTTCCTGTACCTTTACGGTTAAAACTCCTGTCACCTTTGGATGCAGCTTAATATTCACCTTATATACTCCAAAGCTTTTAATCGCCTCTTCCAGTTGGATTTTTTTCTTATCCACCTCTACTCCGCACTGATCCTTGAAGGCAGCCGCAATCTCCTTCGTGGAAACTGAGCCAAAGGTTCTTCCTCCTTCGCCTGCCTTAATTCTGACTACAACTTCTTTTGTTTCTAAATCCTTCGCCAGACTCTGTGCTGCTTCCAGCTGCTCCCTGGCAATTTTAGCTTCATTATTCTTCTGCAGCTTCAAATCGTTTAAATTCTTGGCAGTAGCCTCTACTCCCAGTTTCTTTGGCAAAATATAGTTTCTTGCATAGCCATCATTGGCCTCGATAATTTCTCCTTTTTTCCCAAGACTTTTTACGTCTTCTAATAATATGATTTTCATGCTATCTCTCCTTCTTCCATCATCTCATCCAAACAGGCTTTGATTCGGGCAATCCCTTCCTGAGGAGTGATTCCCTCCATCTGACAGCCCGCTATGGTCTGGTGTCCTCCACCGCCCATACGTTCCATCACCACCTGAACGTTTATCTCATCTATGGATCTTGCGCTTACATAAACTGTTCCCTGATATTCTGTCAAGATAAAGCTGGCCTTAATTCCTTTAATATTCAACAGCTCATTAGCTGCCTGAGCGCCTACTACCGTAGGGCTCTGTATGCCTTCACTCCTGCAGATGGAAATGGCATAATCATTGCGATAAATTTCTGCCTGACTGACCGCATCCGCCTTTGCCTTGTATTCCTCCGCATTATCTCTGAACAGCTTTCTGACTCTGGTTACATCTGCTCCGCAGCGGCGCAGAAAGGCTGCTGCTTCAAAGGTTCTCACCCCGGTTTTGCTGGTAAAGTTATTGGTGTCAATCATTATACCTGAATACATACAGTCGGCCTCATCACCTCTCACCTTTACCCCATCATTGATGTACTGTAAAATTTCCGATACCATTTCACAGGTAGAGGAGGCATAGGCCTCTACATAGGAAAGGGTAGCATTTTCAATGGTCTCCGAGCCCTGCCTGTGATGATCTAAAACCACAATAGATTTACACAGCTTCAGCAGCTCAGGACATTCGGTAATGCTTGGCTTATTGACATCTACCACTACCAGAACCGCATTGGCTGTGGCCAACTCCAATGCCTGTGCACTGTTCACAATCATATCTGTATCATAATTATCATTGTCCTTAAACATATCCACCAAAGGCTGAACCGAGGTGGTTGCCTGATTAATAACGATATGCGCTTTTCTGTCCAGGCTTTTGGCAATTCTCCAAATACCTACTGCAGCACCAAAGCTGTCCACATCTGCCAATCGGTGTCCCATGACAATTACACTGTCCTTAGCCGAAATAATTTCCCGCAAAGCATGAGCCTTTACTCTGGCCTTTACTCTGGTATTCTTTTCCACCTGCTGACTCTTTCCTCCATAGTAGCTGATTCCTTCCGGTGTCTTCACCACTGCCTGGTCACCACCTCTTCCCAGAGCCAAATCCACAGAGGTACGGGCAAACTCATAATTTTGTGCATAGGTAAGCCCATCCAGTCCAATGCCAATACTGATGGTAACTGCCATCTCATTGCCTATGTTTACGGTTTTTACCTCATCCAGTAAATCAAATCTGCTGTTTTGCAGTTGTATTACCGATTCTTTTCTTAAAATGATAAAGTATTTGTCCTTCTCCAACTTCTTGCAGATGCCATCCTGCGCAGCAATATATTTATTGACCTTTCGATCAATGAGTGCAATGAGCAGAGAGCGTCTTACTTCTTCTACACTTTCCAATGCCTCTTCATAATTATCCAGATAAATCATCCCCACAGTAAGAGACTGATTATCATTCTCTCTTAACGCAATTCTTAATGCCGTTTCATCAAATAAATATAGGGCTGTCAGATATCCGTCATAGCCATCAGGACTGATTATATCACTGTGTTTTGCCATTTCCTTAAGGGAAATCTTTTTCAGCTTAACCGAGTATTCACTTCCTTCATAGGAAAGCTGTGTTTCTCCTTCATCCATATCTCCCAGAAGTTTATCTACCATGATTTCCGGAAAAAGTGTGGTAAGAGCCTTGGAATATCCCTTAGGCTTATGAGTAATCTGCTCAAAGGCTTCATTGGTCCAGATAATACGCTCCCGGTCATCCAACAGTGCATACGGAAGCTCCAGCTCTCTTAGTAGCTGACGCTGAATCTGTCCGTATTCTGTGGCAAAGCTCACCAGCTCTGTCATAACCACTGATTTGCTGTTCCAAAACAGATAGAGAGTGATGGCAAAATACAGCAGCACAAAGCAGGAAAGCAGGAGTCCTGCTCTGTAATCAAAGATGTATACGGCCAAATTGACACCGGCCAGTAAAATCCCCAGATAAAGAGAAGACTGCAGATACGTACGCAGCATCCCCCTGATTTTAACTTTATTCTTCATATTTCCTCTCATTCTAATCCTCATGCATGGAGCAGGTTCTGCCTGTTCCATGGCTTAAATAAACAAGTGAAAATTTTACGCTTATTGGCTGTTTTCTCCCTGCCAGCCTTAACGTATATGGGGCTATTATAGCATTAAACCCTGTCGTTAGCAATCACTATGAGGGCGAAAAAAATGCGGCTTTTCAGAAAAAAAGGCAGACGGAAACGCTTCCTTCTGCCTTTTTCTATGCTGCTCTATTCAGTGCTGTCAAGTGCACCTTCTACTTCACTGAGAATCTCATTGGCCAGTTTTCCCTCGAGGGTATCCTCCGAAAATTCTTTCTCCAATTCCTCCCCTGCTTGTTTTAATTCCTGCTTTACCTCCTGCTTTTCTTCCTTTGTTTCATTTACCTTTTCTCCTTTCTCTCCGGTCGTAAGCCTGGTGGACTACTCATATCGAAGTGCTTCTATAGGACTTAGAGCTGCCGCTTTCTTCGCCGGGTAAATTCCAAAGAAAAGTCCTACTCCTGAAGAAAAAATTACAGCAATAAAAATAGTAACTACCGATATACTGGGGGTTATTTTGGCTGCATTGCCAATCAGTGAACCTCCCATAATACCGAGAATTATTCCGATAATTCCCCCCAACAGAGTAATCATACCTGCCTCCGCCAAAAACTGCATGAGAATCGATCCGGTTCTGGCACCAAGTGCTTTACGTATCCCAATCTCTCGGGTTCTCTCTGTTACGGAAACCAGCATAATATTCATTACACCAATTCCACCTACCAATAGAGAAATGGCTGCTACAAAGGAAATAAATATGGTAATCGTTCCCATCACCGAATCTATCTGAGCGGTAATATCGGTAAAATTTTCAACCTTGATCAGATTTTCTCCCTTGATGGAGTACCTGCTTTCCAGAAGATTGATCGTTTTTTGTGCCACCTGGCTGCTGTTTGTATTGGATTCAGCGACTATGTAAAACATCCCAAAATTTTCGATATAGTACTGAAAGTCATTACCTAAAACGGTGTAGGGAAGTTCTATGGTAAGCTGATCCTGACTGCCGGCGGTAATCAATCCTGCAGCACTGTCCTTTCTCAAACCAATAATAGAAAGGTCCTGACTGATACCATCTATGTTTAACTCAAAATCAAGTCCCAATACATTAGTGGTCCCAAACAGTTTCTTTGCGCTGCTCTCTGTAATGACACATACCTTTTCCCCTGCTGCCACCTCCTCAGCGTTAAAATATCGGCCTGCTACAATGGGATCTCCCACGTTGTACAGCATACCTTCATTACCCCCTCTAATGGAGGCCTTAAACTCCCCCTTGGAGCCTGTTGCATTTCCCGTATCTCCTATATAAGGGCTGACCGCTTTTATCCCTGCCACCTTTTCCCTGATGAGTTCAAAATCATCAATGGTAAAGCGTGGGGTACCGCTTTCCGTATAAATTGTAATCTGTCCGCCGCCAATATTATTCAATTCCTCTCCCATCTGCTTCTTCACGCCATTGCCCACTGACATAACCATAATCACAGAGGAAATGCCAATGATAATGCCCAGCATGGTAAGGACTGAACGCCCCTTATTGCTTTTAATATTTTTTATTGCAATTTTTGTATATTCCCAAATTTGTGACATAAGTCCCTCCGTTAATCAGCCGGGCGGGTACTTACCGGCATTCCCTCAAAGACTTCTCCTCCGGTTTCCGTAATTACCTGCTCTCCTTCTTCAACGCCTTTTTTAATTTCAATCTCCGTATCGGTAGTCAGGCCGGTTTCTACGTCTCTCTTTACTACAGCTCCCTCTTCAACCACATATACAAACTGTCCGTTCACATCTGTATTGACCGCCTCTATAGGTACGGTAATAGCCCCCTGTACTGTTCCGGTGGAAACGACCACCTTAGCTTCTACTCCCAGAAAAAGCTCCTGATCCGGGTTAAGGATTTTAATGTAAACTCCTACCACTGTAGCACCATTGGCATTTTTAGTTGCCATCTGCTCAATTCTGTCCACCTTTCCCTGGTAGGTTTTTCCTGCTATGGTGAGCTTTGCCTCCTGGCCCACTTTCAATTTTTCCAAATCGTATTTGCTGACCGACAGAGAAACCGCAACATCTTCCAGGCTCTCCAGAGTAAACAGCAGTTCTCCTTCCTGAGGAGTCTTTCCCTTCTGCGCCTCCATTGTAGTCACCACACCGTTAAATTCAGCTACGATTCCCTGTTCATTATTCTGAATGGAAGCCATAGTTTTTTCCAACTTCAGGCGCTCCATTTCTGCATTAGCCTCCATCTGCGCTTTCCCTCCTGCGCTTAGCTTACCGGCTTCAGAGGAACCTTTTTGAGACTTCATCTCTGCTTCATATTCTTTATACTTATTTAAAAGTCTGGTGTTTTGTTCAATTTCATCGTGCAATCTTCTTAATTCCGGATGATTTTGCTGCTCATAGGCATTTTCCTGAATAAGTTTGAGCAGATTTTGATATTCCGCACTATCCGGCTGGTCTGCCCAGTCAATTCTGGATATCTCCAGTAGGCTTCCCTGACGAGCCAAAGCTGCTTTCTTATCATCATACTGTTTTTGCAGACTGTCAATGGTACTTTGAGTATCTGCAATCTGTTGCTTCAGCACCTCCATATTGGTGGTTGCTTCTGTATACATGGCCTGCTGCTTCCCATTCTTCTCCACACTGTCCTGGTAGCCGCCCTTACTTGCCTGAAGGTTCAGTTGGGTCAGCTTCTTCAATTCAGAAAGTGCAGCTTCATCATAGGCTATAATTACCTCTCCTTTTTTTACCGTTTCTCCTTTCTCAATATGAATCTCTCCAATCTGTGCACTGACCGGTGCAAAGCAGTTCAACACCCTGTCCGAAACCACTGTTCCACTGGTATTCATCATTTGATTTAAATCCTGCCTTTTTGCTTCAGCAGTGGTCACCATTGGCTTTTGATTGGCTCCCACTAAGCCTCGATAGAAGAGCAGACCCAATACACAGACAACGGCAGCTATCAGTATCTTCTTTTTTCCGCTCATTTTTTTCTTTTTGTTCCCCTGAATAAGGGCAGTCTCCTTATTCTGTTCGGCCTGATCTGTACTTTCTTTTTTAAACAGCTTTCTCATCTTCTCCTCCATTTTGCTCTGTTGATTTAGCTTCTGTCCCTTTTTCCTTCGTGTCTTCCACCACTCTTCCATCCATCATTCGGATAATTCTTGGAGCCTGTGCGGCAATATCGTTATCATGAGTAATCAGAATCAGGGTATGCCCTTCCCCATGCAGTCTTTTCAGAATCTGCATAATTTCCTTACTGGAGGAAGAGTCCAGATTTCCCGTAGGCTCATCTGCCAATATGATAGGTGGTGCCTGTGCAATGGCCCGGGCTATTGCCACCCTTTGCTGCTGTCCCCCGGAAAGCTGGGAGGGTCTGTGATCCATTCTTTTTTCCAGTCCCACCTTTTGCAATGCGGCTTTAGCCAAACGGATTCTCTCACTCCTGTTTACTCCCCGGTAAAGCAGAGGCAGCTCCACATTTTCCAGTGCATTTAAATTGGCAATCAGATTAAATCCCTGAAATATAAACCCAATTTCATGATTTCGAATATCTGACAGTTCATTGTCGCTTAGGTGTGCAACATCTTGATTGTTCAGTATGTACTTGCCTCGTGTCGGAACATCCAGACAACCCAGCATATTCATTAATGTGGACTTTCCACTGCCCGATTGTCCGATAATGGCCACAAATTCCTCTCTCTCTATGGACAGGTTTACTCCATCCAATGCCCTGACCTCGTTCTCTCCCGGATTATAAATCTTATACATTTCTTGAATGGTAATTAAACTATGCATATCTCTATCCCTTTGTAGCTATTCAGCAGCGGCAGCGTTACAAGCACAACTATATATAATTGCCTGCAGAGATATATCGCTGCCTGTTAAATATTCCTTCTCTCACGGCAGCCGCAATGAATGCGTATATCTGCTGAACAGTTACATCCCTTTTCTATTATTCCAGATTCAACCTGTTACGGATAATATAGTTGCTGGCAGCAAAAAGTGCTGCTGTAATTACCAGATAGAACAGATATTGTATCCATGCTGCATTAAACATGATTAGGATAATATTTATGTTCTCCTCGTAAAAAGTGTTGTTTATAAGCGGTAACTGCAGCAGATTCTGCAGAATCGATACCACAGTAGAAATTACACAGCCCACAGCGAAAGCCGCCATTACGCGATGCTTTCTTACTAACTGGCCTATGGTAATAGAGGAAACGATTAATGCCGTACTGTAACACAGACTGATAAGCACTCCAATCAAGCTGGTAAGTATATGTACCCACTTTATTTCCCAAACGCCAAGGTCTTGTATTAATTCATTAAATCCTATTCTGATATCTGATATTACCACTCCCCAGTCTATTCCGCTGAAATAGCAAAGTATTCCGGTAAACCCAAAAATCAGCACACTTAATATCACTCCCAAAACAGAAATCACTGCCCATACCACCATCACCAGACTTTTTGCAAACAATAGCTGACCAGAGGAAACCGGCAGTGTATGGGTAAGGTAACCCTCGTCAGAATACATACTTCGATAAAACTGTAATGCCAAATATATATTGATTGCTAAGCCAACGCCTATTACTGCAATAAAAAACATTGTCCATACCAGGCCTACCAGCAAAGAAAGCCCTGCCACCTGGCTCTCCCAAACAGGTGCCATGAACCCCAGCCCGCTAAGGAAGGCAAATATCTGTAAGATTACCAACAGGGCAGTGGGTACCTTCCACAATCTTCTCCATTCGTGCTTCAATAGCTTCTTTAACATACAAATACCTCCCTGAAATACGCATCCACGCTTTTGCCCTGCTGCTCTCTGATATCCTCTACCGTTGACTGCAATACGATTCTTCCATCCTTAATAAAAATCACTTCATCTAAAATTGCCTCCACATCAGCAATTAAATGGGTTGCCAGAAGTACTACTGCATCTTCATTATAATTTTGTATTATCGTTCTGATAATATAATTCCTGGCTGCAGGATCCACTCCCGCAATAGGCTCATCAAGAATATATACCTTTGCCTCCCGACTCATTACCAGAATCAGTTGGATTTTCTCTCTTGTTCCCTTGGACAAGGTTTTCAGCGGCTCTGACTCCTTAATCCCCAGAGATTCCAGCATGACCCTTGCTCTTTCCACAGAAAAATCCTGATAAAAATCACTGAAATATTCCAGCATTTGTCCCACCGTTTTGCCCGCCTGTAAATAAGTTCTTTCCGGCAAATAGGATACCACCCCTTTGGTATACTTACCAGGGTTATGCCCGTCAATCAGTATCTCTCCCTCCGTCGGCACCAACAACCCGTTAAGAAGCTTGATCAATGTAGTTTTTCCACTTCCGTTTGGTCCCAGAATACCGATTACCTTACCTGCCGAAAGCCCCAGTTGTACATTCTGTAAGGCATTCTTCCCATGCCCCTTTCCATAACTGTAGGATAGTCCATTAATCATGATTAAATCTTCCATCTTCTCCTCCATCCTTTCCTTTATTAATAGGTCACTTAGAGAACTTTGGGTAAAGGGCAGTCCTCTCCTGCCCTAATCGTTATCCGTATATTCTTTATGCCATACTCTGGTCTTTATTTCCTTCCTCTGTCAGAAGGGCTATGATTTCTTCCTTTTCAAAGCCCATTTCCTTCATCTTTTCCAAAAATTCATGTACCTGCTCCCTAGCTAAAGCATTCCTTGTTTCTTTAATCATCCCTTTGTCCTCCGTCACCGTTCTTCCATTTGTACGAAAAGTAACCACTACATTCTTCCTCTCCAACTCAGTCAGTGCCCTCTGCATAGTATTGGGATTGACCCCGGCCTGAGCTGCTAAATCTCTGACACTGGGTATCCTTTCTCCAGGCTGGTATACACCGGAACAGATGGCCAGTTCCAGTCGTTCTGCTATCTGTAAGTAAATTGGCCGGTTAGCATCCAACTCCCACATTCATCTCTTCCTCCTTCTCTTATTTTTTATCATTTATCAATTGCATTATTGTACTATGTGATTAATACATTAATGCAATTAGTCTTATTTGTCAACTCCTTTATCTATTTTAAAATGAAATAATTTATCTAAAGCAAAAGGACTCTGTCTTTTCCAACAGAGTCTGACTTATCAATGCTTCTCTTTAAAACATAATAAAATGTTACTGTTCCAGAGCATCATAAGCTCTCTGTAATATCCCTATTTTATGATACCAGGGGCAAAAGGTCTGAACCCACATGAGCTTGCTCAAATGTGGGTGAATGTCCTTGAGACCCGCCAAAATATGAGCTTAAAAGTGGGGCGAAAGCACCACGATATGCGAATATTTTGCAGGATTGTGGGAGTACGAAGCACGTAACAATCCGTAGGTATCATAGTTAGGGGCTTTTGACCCTAACATCATTTTATTTCCATAAGACAGTCATTCTCCATAATAAAAGGCTCTGCCGTAGATTGGCCAAAGTCCACAGCATACTTGTTCATCAGATAGTGTTTTAATTCTGCCCTATGCTTAAGCTTTATAACCTGATATGGTTCCTGAAAAGCAATTTTTTCAAGAAAATACAGCGTTCCGTCCGTTTGTGGAAACAAAACTCCCACATGTCCCACGAATAGCTCACCGTCTCCCTCCCATATATCATGAAAAAATACGGTAATCAGGCTCACCTTATTCTGCTTTTTAAAGGTGATTCCCCTCTCCCTCCAATTTTGCTGAACTGTTTTCACCAGCCTGTTTATCTTTGTCGTATTTTCTGTAGGTATGCTCGAAAATAACGCTTTAAAACGCTTCAAATCTCCTTCCTCTATAAGAATGGATGAGTCCTCCTGCAGAGCAGAAAGATCAAAGATCAGGTTATCCTCCTTTATCGCAGCAGCCCCGGATATTTCCAGCATATCACCAAATAGTCCAAATGAAGTAATACGACAATTATAGCCCAAGAAATCCGGATATTTTTTCAGCCATTCATCCTGCATCATATATGGGTCATAATCAGCTTTCGGAAGTTCTGCCTGTACAAAATCGGCAGCAAGTCCATCGGTAGAAACTGCCGAATTAAACTGCTCCACATGATCAAAAAACACCTGCTGTCGAATCTGGCTGATCTTTGCGTCTGTCATTACAGCAGCCAGCTCTTCTCTGACTGAGTCATCAAGCAGATTACTGTACTCTACTGTTGTCGGTATAAACTGTTCCTTTTCTTTGCCGCAGCCAACAAATATCGCTGCCAGATATAGAATCATCAAGACTGCAAAAGCTCTCTTTCTCATTATTCCTCCGTTTCTGAATCTCACAAAGCCTTAGTTGAACAGATGACTGTCATACAGTAATTTCAGTCATTCGTTACTTATTTTGATATGCTTTCATCAATACTCTTTCTCTTTTTCTTTTTAAAATAAAGATACTTCTACCCCTTTAAAAGTTTCCAATTGTACTATTCAGAGCCATGCAAATTTTCAATGAGATGAACATCCTGCTTGCAAGAATGAACATATCCTTGAACATTCATATGGCGAAGTAACCACATGAGCAAAAGAAAAGTCCCCCTCCTTCTGTCGTACAGAATATTGCCATATTCGGCACTATTATGCTAAAATTGAAACTATTCAGAGCCATACAAATATTCTATTGAATGAACATCCTGCTTGCAGGAATGGACATATCCTTGAACATTTATATGGTGAAGTAACCACATGAGCAAAAGGAAAGCTGTGTAACAGCGATTTTGCGAATGGGGTTCTGAGTAGTTACCTGAAATTCAATTAACAGTACACTGAAGGGAGCTTTCCCGGAAATGAGGATATGATTTATGGATGCCTTGATTTTAGATATCGACGGAACATTATGGGATTCCACTGCCATAGTAGCCCAGAGTTGGAATCAGGTACTGGATACCCATACAGAGGTGGCCTTTCGGGCCACCCCTGAGAAATTGAAAAATTTATTTGGTAGAACCTTATACGAGATTGCCGCTATCATATTCCCGGAGCTGACGACCAGTGAGCAGCAGAAACTAATCGACAAATGCTGCGAAAGTGAGCATGAGTATTTATCTCGCTGCCCCGGTATAATTTTTGAAGGAGTGGTGGAAACCATTAAAAAACTGGCAAAGCAATATAAGGTATGCATCGTCAGTAACTGTGAAGCCGGCTATATTGAATTGGTCATGAAGGCTCTTGGAATAGATGAAGACATCACCGATTATGAATGCCCCGGATATACCGGAAGGGGAAAGGGCTACAATATTAAACTGGTGATGGAACGAAATGGTTTTGCCTCTGCCATTTATGTAGGAGATACACAGGGGGATCTGGAGGCCTGCCGCCAGGCATCCCTGCCTTTTGTATACTGTAAATACGGCTTTGGACAGCCCTTAGAATGGGACTTTGCCATTGATCGGTTCGAAGAGCTTTTGGAATTATGCCCTAAAATCGAGATGCCAAAGAAAAAGCTGACTACATTGACCTTCTCGGAAAGAAGGAGACCTGATTGATAATGTTCAGAATGCTCTGCAAAACAAAGCTATGAAAGTATATCAAAAATGTCCCCCTTGCTTTCTATGAATTCTATATATCCGCTCCCAATTCTTTCAGGCGAGCCTGCACTTCATCCTTCAATCGCTTTTCGTATTCAGCTTCCAAGCGCATTTTGCATTCATTCTCCAATACAGCTAAACGTTTCTTTTTTTCTTCCTCCCAACACTTTTGTTGCTCCTCTTTTTCTTTCTCCCAGCGCTTTTGCTCTTCCTTCTTTTTTTCTGCCAAGCGTTTTTCTTGTTTCTTCTTTTCTTCTGCCAAGCGTTTTTCTTGTTTCTTCTTTTCTTCTGCCAAGCGTTTTTCTTGTTTCTTCTTTTCTTGTTTCTTCTTTTCTTCTGCCAAGCGCATCTCCCATTTCCGCTCTTTTTCTTCCATACTCATCTTCCATTTCTTCTCTTCTTCCGCCCAGTACTTCTCTCTTTTCTCTCTGCCCTCCTCCCAGCGTTTTTCCGCTCTCTTCTGAACTGCTTCCTCAATAATTTCATCCAGTGCCTGACACATTCCATTTTCCTCCCTGAATATTTCTTGATTTTGCTTTACAATTTGCTGCATAACATCCTCATAGTTGCAATCTCCCCTATGCTTCTGATAATCCAACAGTAAACGGTTTGCTGATTGACTGCTGATCGGGTTCAGTAAGCTCTGCAGCCAAAGGTTATCCCTGGGATCGAGAGCTGAGCTGATAATGAACTGAATCGGAATACGAGATTCGTTCAAATAGTAGATTCCCTGCTCATACTGGATACAATGCAGTCCCCAGAATTCTTCCAAATGCCTGATTAATTTATGGGGCATTTGCTTTGTCACAAAGCTGAACGTAATGTCATCTATTGCAATTGTATTCTCCAATGGAGTATTTGCTTTGTAAAACAGCCCATAACCACAGGCCTGATAAAAGGAATTGATACTGATATAATCCGTCATTCCCTTCACTTCAAATAAATTATGTCCTCGAAAAATCCTGCCAATATTCTTGTCTATTATGGCTCCTACTCTCTTTCTGATTAGCAGATCAATGGATTTGGAACCTGTTCCCAATTTATGTTCCTCCTCAAACTGCAAATCAGAGGCATATTCTTCCAGCTCAATTCTAATTCCCGAATTGATAGCCGAGTGCCACTGCGTATTCTGCTTAACTTCTTTCATGAAACCTCCTCATCATCGGCAGGAGGCTCCCAACCTGTGGAGAACCTCTGCTTTACTTGTTTAAATAACGGAAAAGCACAGATTTTCTGACAGGATAGGAAATAAATCAAAAAAGTGATAGATAAGACAAGTGTCTTTAAGATTATGCGTTAGAAAATATGCTTTTTTAGAGCATAGCATATATTATGTCGGCACGCAAGTACAATAATTACTGATCGTAAAAATATTTTATATAGAACTTCTATTATTTATATATTTGAAAGCCAGAAATAAAAAAATTAAGCGGCAGTTTATACTACTTTCTTCTTGAACACTTCCATATCTTGTGTTATTATGGCTCCATAAATACTATAATTTGTACCAGTCACCCGGGTTGAACTTCATCCGGGTGACTTTCACCGAATATGGCAAAAAGGAGTTTAGAACGATAATGATTATCAAGAAGAGAAACGGACAGCCTCAGGCTTATCACCGAGATAAAATCAAACAGGCGGTAGCCCTGGCTTTTGCCAGTGTAAATGAGTTTGTTGACGAAGCTGCTCTGGAAAATATTCTGAGAGAAGTAGAAGCAAAATTTCCCACTGAGAGAAGTGAGTATTTTTCCCTATCCGTAGAAGAAATTCAGGACATGGTAGAGCTCACTCTAATGGAAGAAAATCTCTATAAGGTATTAAAAAGCTACATATTATACCGTCAGCAGCGAACCGGGATGCGTCATGCCCGCCAGGCTCTTCTTTCTCATTTTCCGGATTCAGCCAGATTAGAAGATGTACTTCGGCAGATTCAGAAGGAATATCCTGCAGAAGATTATCCTATTGGGCAGCTAACCCATAAGTTTATGGGGATGATCAAGGAGAACAGCTCCCAAAATGAAAAGCTCAGTATGCTGATTAAAGCGGCTGTAGAATTAACCACTCAGGAGTCTCCCGGATGGGAGATGATTGCTGCAAGACTTCTTTATCTTGACTTTGAACAAAAACTGGCTCAGAATACCTCAGCGCTCGGCATCAGCGATTTCTACAGCAAGCTGCAGTATTTGACCAGTGAAAAACTTTATGGCAGCTATATTCTGGAAAGCTACAGTCGAGAGGAAATTGTTGAATTTTCCGGTTGGATTCAGGAGGACAGAAACAACCTGATGAACTATTCCGGTTTGGAATTGATGTTAAACCGCTATATTATCCGTACCCATAAAAATATTCCCTTAGAAACTCCCCAGGAGATGTTTATGGGAGTAGCCATGCACCTAGCCCTGAAGGAGGAAAAGGATCGCTCCCAATGGGTAAAGCGCTTTTATGATATGCTGAGCAAATTGCAGGTAACGGTAGCCACTCCCACTCTTTCCAATGCCAGAAAGCCCTACCATCAGCTATCCTCCTGCTTTATTGATACGATTCCCGACAGCCTGGACGGCATCTATCGTTCCATCGACAACTTTGCCAAGGTGAGCAAGTTTGGTGGTGGAATGGGACTGTACTTTGGAAAGGTTCGAGCCAGCGGAAGCAGTATCCGTGGCTTTGAAGGTGCTGCTGGTGGGGTTATCCGGTGGATTCGCCTTGCTAATGATACCGCCATTGCAGTAGATCAGTTGGGAATGCGACAGGGCTCTGTAGCAGTCTACCTGGATGTATGGCATCGTGATGTACCTGAATTTTTAAATTTACGCACCAATAACGGCGATGACCGCATGAAAGCCCATGATGTCTTCCCTGCTCTTTGCTATCCCGACTACTTCTGGAAGCAGGTTCGGGACAATCTGGAGGGGGACTGGTATCTGATGTGTCCCCATGAAATCCGTACCATTAAAGGCTATGGTCTTGAAGACTGCTATGGAGAAGAATGGGAAGAAAAATATTTGGACTGCATTCACGACTCCCGGATTCCCAAACGGGTGATTCCTATTAAAGCGCTTGTCCGTCTGATCATCAAAAGTGCAGTAGAGACGGGTACTCCCTTTACCTTTAACCGGGATCATGTAAACCGAGCCAACCCCAATCCCCATAAGGGAATGATTTACTGCAGCAATCTCTGTACTGAGATTGCCCAGAATATGTCTGAAATTGAGTCCTTAGAGCAGACGATACAGACTGTTGACGGGGAAACTGTAGTCGTCACCGTAACCAAACCCGGTGAATTTGTAGTTTGTAATCTGGCCAGTCTTTCCCTGGGCAGAATCGACGTAAAAAATCCTGATGAGATTTCTTACATTACCAAAAGTGCAATGCGAGCCCTAGATAACGTTATCGACCTGAACTTTTTTCCTGTTCCCTATGCGAAAATCAACAACGAAAAGTATCGCCCTGTAGGACTGGGAGTAAGTGGCTATCACCATATGCTGGCCAGACATGGAATTTCCTGGGAAAGTGAAGAGCATCTTGCCTTTGCTGAGGAGGTCTTTGATCGTATTCACTATTCCGCTATCGAAGCAAGCTGTGAAAATGCCGCCGAAAAAGGCAGCTATACTTATTTTGCCGGAAGTGACTGGCAGACCGGCTCCTATTTTACCAAACGAAGGCTGACTAGCGAGCGCTGGCAGTCTCTTGCCGCAAAGGTAGCCAAAAAGGGAATGAGAAACGGCTATCTGTTAGCCATAGCGCCCACGGGAAGTACCAGTATTCTGGCAGGTACCACGGCAGGCCTTGATCCTGTAATGAATCGATATTTTCTGGAGGAGAAAAAGAACGGACTCATGCCCCGGGTAGCTCCCGAATTGTCTATGGATACCTTCTGGTACTATAAAAGCGCCCACCAGATTGACCAGACGTGGTCAGTAAGAGCCTGCGGTATCCGTCAGCGCCACATCGACCAGGCTCAAAGCATGAATCTTTATATTACCAATGAATATACCTTCCGTAAGGTACTGAACCTTTATCTTCTGGCCTGGGAACAGGGAGTCAAAACCATTTACTACATTCGCTCCAAAAGCCTTGAGGTAGAGGAATGTGAGGTATGTTCATCATAAGACAATTGTGATATTAAAATAATCGTAGCTATTCAGAACCTCATCCGCAAAATCGCTGTTACACGGCTTCCTTTTGCTTATGTGGTTACTTCACCATATAAATTTCAATGATATGTCTATCCATGAAAGCAGGATGTTTATTTCATTGAACATTTTCATGGCTCTGAATAAGCAAAAAATCCTAATTAAATAAAGTTTGGAGGAAATCATGTCAGAATTAGCCAAAAAGCCGCTCTTTAATCCTAAGGGAGATACGGATGTCCGGGAACGCAGAATGGTAGGGGGAAACACCACCAATTTAAACGATTTTAATAATATGAAATACAAATGGGTCAGCGATTGGTATCGTCAGGCCATGAATAATTTCTGGATTCCCGAGGAAATCAATTTAGGAATGGATGTAAAGGATTACCGTCTGCTCCCTGAAGCTGAAAAAAGAGCCTATGATAAAATTCTCTCCTTCCTGATTTTTTTAGACAGTATCCAAACGGCCAATCTCCCCAATATCAGCCAGTATATTACGGCCAATGAAGTGAACCTGTGTCTCTCTATCCAGACCTTTCAGGAAGCGGTTCACAGTCAAAGCTACAGCTATATGCTGGATACCATCTGTGAGCCCCAGGAAAGAAACGATGTACTCTATCAGTGGAAGGATGATGAATACCTGCTTGCCCGCAATGAGTTTATTGGTAATCTTTACAATGATTTTCAGAAGAATAAAAATATGGAAATGCTGGTAAGAACCATCATCGCCAATTATATTCTTGAAGGGGTATACTTTTACAGTGGATTCATGTTTTTCTACAACCTGGCCAGAAACAATCGAATGCCCGGCTCCGTTCAGGAAATCCGCTACATTAACCGGGATGAAAATACTCATCTGTGGCTGTTTTCCAATATCCTTCTGGAGCTGAAAAAAGAGCATCCCGAGTTGTTTACTTCTGAAAAATTAGAGATCTATCGAGCAATGATTAAGGAAGGCTGTGAACAGGAGATCCGCTGGGGACACTATGTGATCGGTAACGATATCCAGGGATTGAACACGGAAATGATCACCGATTATATCCGTTATCTGGGTAATTTAAGATGCCGAAATATCGGCCTTGAGCCAATCTATGAAGGATACCATACGGAGCCTGCCAATATGGCCTGGGTTTCCCAATATTCCAATGCTAATGCCATCAAAACCGATTTCTTTGAAGCAAGAAGTACAGCCTATGCCAAAAGCAGTGCCCTGGTAGATGATTTGTAATCCCTTTTACCAAAAAGAAACGGGGCTGTCTATTTCCCGACAGCCCCTTAGTTTTTGATTTATTCCAGCTTAATCGCAGGTATAAGGCATCAGAGCTACATGGCGAGCACGTTTGATCGCTACGGTAAGCGCTCTCTGATGCTTTGCACAGTTACCTGTAATTCTTCTGGGAAGAATCTTACCTCTTTCGGATACATATCTTTTCAGTTTATTGGTATCCTTATAATCGATAACATTATCCTTTCCACAGAAAACACAAACTTTTTTTCTTCTACGAATACCGCCTCTTCTCTTCATGGGAGAATCAGCTTTGTCTGTCTTATTAAAAGCCATAGTAATGCCTCCTATCTTAAAATCACCGAAAAATCTCCGGCTTCCTACTTGTTAATTAAAGGGCAGCTCCTCATCGATTCCATCAGGAATATTCATGAAGCCATCACCTGCGGATATGGGTTCCGGACGGCTGCCTGCTCCAAATCCCGAGAACTCTCCGCCTCCTGCAGAAGCGTTCTTGCTCTCTGCAAACTCAATGTCTTCCGCAACAATATCCGTTGTGTACACCTTTACCCCATCTCTGTTGGTATAGCTGCCGGTCTGGATACGTCCGCTTAAGGCAACCTTGGTTCCCTTATGGAGATACTTCTCTGCAAACTCTCCTAATCTGCCAAAGGCCACACAGTTGATAAAATCTGCAGTCTGACCTTCCTGACTGCTGCGGCTTCCTCTTCTATCTACTGCCAGTGAAAATCTGGCAACGGCCATGGGACTCTCACTGTTCTGAGAATATCTTACCTCAGGGTCTCTGGTTAATCGTCCCATTAGAATTACTTTATTCATCTTATTCTCCCTTTCCGGCATACCGGAAGGTACGCCTCTTACGCTTCCTGCTTAACGCATAAATATCTGATCACGTTGTCCATAATACGAACTCGGCTCTCGATTTCAGCAGGAACAGTGCTTTCAGCATCGAACTGGATGAAGTAGTAAAAAGCTTCTTTCATTTTCTGAACTTCGTAAGCCAATCTTCTCTTTCCCCAATCATCAACATTGGTAATCTGGCCGCCAAATCTTTCGATTGTCGCCTTTACCTTGTCAATGGTAGCGGTTCTTTCATCGTCTTCGATTTTCGCACTCACAACAACTGCTAATTCATATTTGTTCATGCTAGTTACCTCCTTTTGGTCTCTGGCCCCGCAAATGCGGAGCAAGGAATTAATATATCACGGTTTGTTATAATATCATAAAAATCCTTCATTTGCAAGGGTTTTGCCTTAAAAACTGCTAAAAACTGATTTCCTCAGCTACCTTTTCCGATAAAGGATATACTCCCCGGTTTCCTTAATTACCTGACAGGCTGAAAGGTACTCCCAGTTTACTCCTTCATGATTATACAATACCGGCCATTCATTGACCTCATAGTCCTCGCTTATCACTTCTTTGGGCAGCAGAATATACTGTGCCTCCTCAAGAGATGCCTCAGAAGGCTGAAGATTCCAGTAAAACTTCAATACATATCTCTGGTAGTCATCCATAAAGCATATGCTTTCTGCCTCACTGATGCCTGCTTCCTTCCAGATTTCTTTGATTTTGCTTTCTCTGTCCGCATAGGCTCCGTTATAATACGGAGAGCTTAGCCAGAAAGCAGCCCATAGCAGGCAGACCGTAAGAATTCCCATTTCCCATCCTTTTTGCTTTATCTGTGACAAATATACGGTAAGCAAAACAGCCAAGGGAACACCCAGGAAAGTGAATACACGATAATATGGCTGTACCGCCTGGAGGATTAAAATCAGGGGAAGTCCCCAAAGGAGACTGATCAAGTACGTTGAAAGAAAAAGCCGTTTCCTTTCACCTGCTTTTATTCCTATTATCATTCCCCAAATGCACAAAGGCACCGTTACAATGAGAATAATCAATAAAACCCCGCCAAAGGTGGAGGAAAACAGCTCCAACAGCCCCTTAGTCCAGGAAAAGAAATCCCTAATCACCTTTTCCCGATCTATGCTTTGCACATAGGGAGAAGCCAGCATATAATCCATCCCTCTCTTCAATGCGGCGAGCGGCACCGTCAGAATAATTTTTATCTGATGAATTCCAAAATATCCACTGTCCGGTGTCTTGCTTAGCAGATTAGAGCCAATGGCCAGCCAGATAAGACTATAGAGACAAAAGGTATTGAAGGCTGCAACCATACTGGCTGTAATCAGTTTGAGAAGAGTTTTTATTTCTCTGCTGAAAAGAAGATATAAGCCTCCTGCCAGGCATAGAGGCAGCACCCAGTAAACATTACTGGGGATGGCATAAAGCCCGCCGGTCAGAGATAAGGAAAATATGGCATAATATCTGAATTGGGCTTTCTTGTCCACGCAAATCTCGTACAGCATAACCAGAGCCAGCAAATAGAGACCTGTAGACAGTGTATAGCCCCTCCCCTGAATGGAAAGGTAATTCACCAGATAAAAGGAGCTATAGATGGCCACACAGGACAGAGACAGGCTTCTGGAGAAAAATCGTTTTGCGAAGGTGTACAGCATAATCAGATTTCCTACACAAAACAGCCAGGAAATTCCTCTTAGCGCAATATAGGGATTCCCAAATATCATAAGAAAACCAGACAGTACCGAGTAAAACACATGGTTATTGGGTACCGGCCAATGGATAGCCGCATAAACCGGCCCTCTGCTGATAAAAGAATAGTAGGTATAAAGCTCGTCATACCATGGGTCTAGAGCAAACATCCGCCAACCGTAGTAAACTGACATAATTAGCAGCAAGCAACTGAATCCCTTATTCTCCCCAATCCATGCCTTAGCTTTCTTTCTCCATATCCCCAAGCTCTTACTGATTTTGTTCACCATTAGGTTTTTCTTCCTTTTTTCTTATTTTCCTATTTTCTTTCTCCCGCCATTTATGCACTGTTCCCCAAGCCATTCTAACAATACTCCGTGCTTTTTCTCAGGGAGCTTTTTCTATGCGATAGAGATTAAACCAGTATCTCTCCAACAGGCAGCTTCCTTCCTGCGTAACCGAAAGCCCCTTCTGCCTTAACTGCTCAACCACTTCCTCCCGGGAATTAAAGCTGCCCAAAAACCAGATGCTTCCTTCGGTCTGCTGATTAAGTAACTCTTCAATTTGCCCTGCTTCTTCCAGTATTCTCAAATTAGGATAAAGCCGTTTCATGAGAGGCTCCGGCTCCTGATAGAGAAGATAGCTTTCATTGTCTTTATAAAAACCCACCACAGCCTGAACATGATTAAAATTAAAAATCAGCACATCTTCCTTTTCAATTCGATCCAATTCCTGAAGCGTAGCCTTGATCTGCCCGGTCTTATTCTCTTCTTCCCAGAATACTCCTTTTACGTTAATCCATCCTATCGCAAGAATCAGTATACACGCCAGACTTTTCAACAGCCTTTTGCTGATTTGGTTCAGCAGAACCGCAAAAACGAACCAAAAGCTGCCCAGAAAAGGAATCATATAGCGATAGACGAAGATTGGAGAGATCAGAATGGATACTCCCACTCCTGTCAGAATGACTCCGGCCAGCATTCCCCAGCTTAAACACATTGCAGCCGATTCACTTTCCAGGCATTCCTCCTGGCTGTGCTGTTTTTTCCAAAAGGATATCGTCATCACCAATATGGCCAAAAGAAGCAAAACAGCCATAACATAATTTAGCCATGGATGGCCTCCGGAGGGAAGAAAAATATATTTTACACAGCCGGCAAAGGATTTCCAGGTAAGCGGAGGAATCCAATAGTTTCCTTTCACCTGTAAAAATTGCCGAAGCAATATTCCCAGCCAGGGCAGATAAGCGAGCACTGAGGCTCCCATGGCAAACAGCCATTTTTTTACTGCCGCTTTATCCTTTCTGATCATAAATCCAAGCAGCAGATACAAAAAAACGATTCCCAAACAGGAAAAATAATGGGTATAGGCAACCAATATACCACTGATAAACAAGCCGGCAAAATACCTTGTTTTTCTGGTGACATATATATCATATGCAAAAAAGAAAGACAAGGTCACCAAAAACAGCGCCAACGCATACATTCTGATTTCCATTCCATAGGCCGTAAGCTGCGGCATGGTGTAAACACAAAAAATGAATATTCCGGCTACAAACAGATTAAACTGTCTGCTGATTTTCACTGCAGCCAGTCCCCAAAGCCCGGCCATAGGCAAAAGAGAAGCCAGCTTGGCTAAGGCAACCACACTTTCTTTTGTCAGGGGGCCTATGATCAGACTCCCCATCTGAACAAAAAATTTCAGATACCAGTAATAAAAGGGAGGGTGTACATCATCAGCGGTAAAATGAGCAACTTCCCTGTAGGAGTCGAAAATCATCTTAACGGAAAACACTTCATCGTACCAGATATCCGGTGAAAGGCAGAAGCCCACCATTCTCCCCAGAAGGAAAAGACCCACAAGCAAAAGCAAAAGACCCAATATATCTTTCCCCTGTCCTATTACTGTTCTCTCTTTTCTTTCTTCTGTTTTAAGACACTTCTTCGCCTGTCTTTCAATCCTCATTGGCTCTTTGTACCTTTCGGATATTTTTTTCTGCCTTGGGCCTGGCAATCATGATTTGGTGCCCACAGCCCTGGCATTTTAATCGAAAATCTGCACCAATCCTCAACACCTGCCATTCCCTGCTTCCACAGGGATGCTGCTTTTTCATGGTGATGATATCGCCAATTTGAATATCCATACATTTCTCTCCTAAATCTGCTTCAGAGCTTCTAAACCTCCATAATGGCCATGCTCTCTTATTCCTTTAAAGCCGGGAAAAAATTTCCCCAATACTTCCTGACACCACCAGATCAGCCATACTGTCCTTAGAGGTAGGTTCCTTATTAATCAAAACCAGTTTATTCCCCCGGTAATAATCAATCAGGCCTGCTGCCGGATATACGGCCAGTGAGGTGCCGCCTACAATCAGCATATCCGCATTTGTGATACACCGCATTGCCTCCTGTAAAACCTGCTGATCCAGCCCTTCCTCATACAATACCACATCAGGCTTAATGATACCGCCGCATTCACAGGCAGGAACTCCGGCAGAATGAAGAATATACTCAGCATCATAGAATTTATGGCAGCGCTCACAATAGTTTCTCAGTACAGAACCATGCAGTTCCAGTACCTTTTTACTTCCTGCTGCCTGATGAAGTCCATCAATATTCTGAGTAATTACCGCCTTTAGCTTTCCCTCCTGCTCCCACTGTGCCAGCTTCATATGGGCGGCATTAGGCCTGGCCCACAGGCAAATCATTTTGTCCCGATAAAATCGATAAAATTCATCCGTACATTTCCGATAAAAGCTATGGCTTAAGATCGTCTCCGGCGGATAGTCATATTTCTGATTGTACAGGCCATCTACACTGCGAAAATCAGGAATACCACTTTCTGTAGAGACTCCTGCCCCTCCGAAAAACACCAGATTATCCGTAGAATCTACAAGTTCCTTCAATCGTTCAATACTATCCACTATAACCCTCCTTACGCTCACTCTTCTCCTGTAACAACCATATTGGGCCACCGTTTTTCCATAAATTCATCGCCATAGGTTCTGTCCAAAAAGTATTCAATCACATTGGCTGCCTCTCTGCCATCCTGACGTAGGGTGTAACGAGCCATGGCTGCCGCAGAAAGAAGACCGTTACAAATCATAAACAGTACTACCACCCAGGTGAAAATTTCCCCCGGCAAAGCCGGCAGTTTTTCTATCCCTTTACAAGCAAGCTGGATCTGCTCATCCAAGTTCCCCCGGCAAATCGGCAATACAACATTTCCTTATTGAAAACTATTATAGCTCTATGCCCGAAGATGCTCAATCAAAATTTTCAATCCAATCAATACCAGAATGATTCCACCGGCAAGCTCTGCCCTTTTTTTATACCTGTTTCCAAAAATATTGCCGATATAGACACCGGCTACCGCAATCACAAAGGTAAGTATTCCAATAATGGAAACGGCCTGGATGATTGGGTAGTTAAGAAAGGCAAAGGTTATCCCTACAGCCAGGGCATCAATGCTGGTAGCTACGGCCAAAAGCAGCAGCTCCTTCAACTCGAGTCCGATGCCTTCTGTGGGACATACCTCTCCTTCCTCTTCTTTGCTCAATGCTTCCTTGATCATTTTCCCGCCAATAAATCCCAATAGGATAAAAGCAATCCAATGGTCTATGCTGGTGATATACTGTTCAAACTGCTTGCCCAGTATCCAGCCGATAAAGGGCATAAGAGCCTGAAACCCTCCAAAAAACAGCCCGATAGTCAGTGCCTGCTTCTTATCCACCTTTTTCATACAAAGCCCTTTACAGATTGCCACTGCAAAGGCATCCATAGCCAGTCCCACGCCAATCAGAGCCAATTCAATTATTGTTCCCATTTTTACCTCCCGTTGTCACATACATACTTTTTTTCAGTTAAATCGACATTTTCATGGAAAAATAAAAAGACTCCCTGTGTGTGAAAACAAAATTCATCTGTTTCTTCCACACACATGAGTCTCATTCATTAAGATTTGCCAGGTTCATCAATAATCGCTGAATCACCAGAATGTTGACAAATCACGCTTTGCGCAAACTACTCCCTCATTGCCAATATTACTGTTAACACTACTATATACCTATTGAGAATGTTTGTCAATAAAGTGAAGTCAGACCTGTTAAATAATGTTAAATCACATACTCTACCGTCTTTTCCTGGGTCAGCTTCGTCTTTTCATTAAATAACAGAACAGCCTCTCTGGTTGCCTTGGGTCCCAGGGAATATGGCTTGATCAGTTCCTGTTCAAGGTCACTTACAGGCACAATTCGATTATATTCCTTCGGATGATCGGCAATCATACTGATCCTTCCTTCCGGAAACGGCTCACTTCGATAGTAGGGATCAAACAGGTATATCTCCTCTTCTTTAATCCCGGTCAGTAGCACATAATGCCAACCCTCTAAGTCTACCCTTACTACTGCGGCTCCTCCACGGCACAGGGCATCCCGCAGCCTTCCATTCTGACTGAAATTCACCGACTCTCCTGACAGGAATAAACTGGATACCGGCAGATGACCCGCTGCTCCAAAGCCATTTAACCAGTTGCTCAAAAACATCATTGCCATACAGGAGGTTCCGCTTTTTCCCGTAGCTCCATCTGAACCGTAACAGTCAAGGCAGTAAAGCATGATATTTCGAATAAGCTCAGGAGAAAGCTCTTCCCTGTTGAACAGATAGCTCAGGGCATTGAGCATCGAGGTTGGGCCGCAATCGTATTCCGATAATTGATAATGTAATGGGTTTTTCATCTTTCCTCTCATTCTGCTGCTTTAACAGCATTTTATCCCAGAAGTGCCTTTCTTATTTTGACTTTAGTAAAGCAGCACCTGTTTTCAGCCACCACAGGGCATATTCCGCATATAGTCCGGCTCCCAAAGGAAGAGCATCCTCATCCAGATCAAAGTTGCCGTTATGAAGACTGTTGAGGCTGTTTTTTACCTTGGGGTTAGCTGTTCCCAGATAGGCATAGCATCCCGGCACTACCCGCTGAAACTCAGCAAAATTATCTCCCCCAAGGGATATCGGGCGATCCGTAATTACCCGGACCTTTTCACCCAATTCCTCTGCCACAGTCTTTACCTCTGCACTGACCTGAGAATCATTAATCAGCGCCGGAGTAATTCCTGTCCAGGCCACCCGGGCTGTCGCCCCACTTAACAGGGCCGTCTTTTCTGCTGCTTCATCGATCCATTGACGTACCTGCATACGCATTTCTTCTGAAATTGTCCGTGTCGTACCTTCCATACAAGCCGAACCCGGAACGGCATTATAGGTGGTTCCCGCACTGAATTTTCCCACTCCGACAATCACCGGTTCCACCGGAGATGTTCTCCTGGATACAAGCCCCTGTAAGGCGACCACGATCTGGCTGGCGGCATATAAGGCATCTGCTCCCAACTGCGGCGTAGATACATGAGTAGACTTTCCCTCCACCTCAATGCGAAAATGATCTACAGCCGCATTATTCAGCCCCGGTGTAACGCCTATGGTTCCCATAGGTAGATCCGGTGCAAGATGAAGTCCAAATACCCTGTCTGCCCCTTTCAAAATACCGGCTTCAATAAAATCAAATGCACCCTTTCCAATCTCCTCTGCCGGTTGAAAAATAAACCGCACTTCTCCTCCGAAGCTGTCACGGTAATCGGCCAGAACCTTGGCAGCTCCCAAAAGACAGGCTGTATGGGCATCGTGTCCACAGGCGTGCATCACTCCCTCAGTCAGGGAACAGTACCCCGATTCATTGGTTTCTGCCAACGGCAAAGCATCAATATCTGCCCGCAGAGCCACTACTCCGGTTCCTTTACCATTTCCTTTAAGCACACCCAACACTCCGGTTGCTCCTACACGGCAATGAGAAATACCGAATTTTTCCAATTCTTCTTCAATTACCTTAGCTGTCCGTACCTCTTTAAGGGACAGCTCCGGATGCTGATGAAAATCCCGGCGCATCCTTACCAGATATTCTTTTTCAGCCTCAAGCTGTATAGTTAACCTGCCCATGTTTACCTCTCTTCAATTCATCAATATGAAACTACTGCAACTATTCAGACCCCATTCGCAAAGTCTCTGTAACACAGCTTTCCTTTTGCTCATGTGGTTACTCTGCCATATAGATTTTCAATGATATGTCATTCATGCAAGCAGGATGTTCCTTTCATTGAACATTGCATAGCTCTGAATAATTACAACCTTTTCAATTATAGCACATTATGAATACGATGTGTAAACTGATTAAAATACTCCTGTTCAAAGTCAGGTTATCAATCCCTATTTTTAATTGCCGGATTATCCAATAGCTGTCCATCTACATTAAACCGTGAGCCATGACAGGGGCAATCCCAGCTTTTTTCCTCCGGATTCCATTCCAATTCGCAGCCCATGTGAGGGCATCTGACCGAAATACAGTGAAGTTCTCCTTTCTCATCCCGATAACAGCCATATCGTTTCCCTTCCATCGTTATGATTCCACCATGCCCCATTGGTAAAGTATCGACTGCCTCCTTGGGCCGATGCAAGACTCCTTTCACCAGTCCCTTTATGCTGATTCCCGCATCTTGAAAAAATTCCTTTCCTCCGGCTCGAAAATGACAGCGTTGGGGGGAAAATATCCCGGCATAGGGGTTCTCTTTTTCACATAGGGCATCACAAATAATTTCTGCAGCAACCATAGAGGACGTCATTCCCCATTTTTGAAATCCTGTGACCACATAAAGCTGCGGTGTAAAAACGGAATATTTTCCTATAAAAGGAATACCATCATGAGGCATACAGTCATGAGCTGACCATCTGGCCTCTATTTTCCCCTCCGGGAAGTAGCTTGCGGCTGCCTGCTCTAAAAATGTATATTGTCCCCCCTTCTGATTTTCTCCTGTACGATGAGCCCCTCCCCCAAGCAATAAATACTTCCCTGTCTGGCGTAAGGAAAGACCATTTTCACTCAATCCTAAATACATCCCTTCTATTCTTTTACAACCGGACAACGCCAGTACATAGCTCCTTTCCTGATGCTGACGCATAAAATAAAAACCGGGGAGATTGCGAAAGGGGTAATGGGCAGCCATTACGATTTTATCTGCCTGTATGACCTGATTCTCTGTCATCACCCGATTCCCCACTATACTGATCACTCGGGTACTTTCCCAAATCTCAAGCTGCTTAGCAAGAAATTGAACAAACTTCAGCGGAGAGAACCTGGCCTGTTCCTCAAAGCAAACCGCTCCCTCTACCAAAAAAGGCAGCTCCGTCTTAGTCGTAAAACAAGCCGGCAGCCCCAACTCCTTTGCTGCTTCAGCTTCTTTTTTCAGTATTGCCTCTGTCTCAATAAGATTACTCTGTCCCGGCAAAACAATTTTAGGAGAAACCGCCTCATTCTTTTTTACATACAAATAGGCGGGAGCTCTGGTAAATTCACAGTCAATTCTCTTTTCTCTGATCAGACGTTCATATTTATCAATGGCCGATTGATTGGCTCTGGCATACAGCCCGGCTCTTTCTTTTCCCAGAGTCTCTATCAATCTGGCATACTTCAGTCCATGCTGACTGGTAATTTTAGCGGTGGTCTTTTCTGTCTGTCCGGAGGCAACCCTATCTGCTTCCAGAACCAGAACCTGTTTCCCCTCCTGTTGTAGATAATAGGCCGTCAATAATCCTGCCAGACCGGCTCCCACCACAATGACTTCTCTGTGAATTTCCTTATCTTCTCCTGACTGTTTTGCCGGACTTGCCTCATTTTCCACTTTCTTTCCTGAATTTTCTGCCTGCTTTCTCCATAGCGATGTCATCTAAGGTCCTCTTTTCTTTTTCCTTAGTATGTGCATTTTGAAGAAAAATAGCAGAGTATGCTCCGATCCAGGTACCAAAGGTGTTCAAAATCAAATCATCTGCTTCTGATATCCCTGTGCCAAAGCAATACTGCATGGTCTCAATGAATAAGGACAGAAAAAAAACCAGACACACAGCCTTCCAGCCTCTTTTTATCCTTCCGGTCCTGATAGTATATATCCCAAAGGGAATGAACCAGAGGATATTGCCCAGGAATAGGTACAGAAAACGAAACCAGTGTCCCTCTTTGAGCAGAGGAATGTAATCCCGGAACAGCGTCAGATTGATGCTGCCCTTTTGAAACAGATTTTGAACACCGAAGCCTGTACGAAAAACAGTAATTCTGAATAAAAGCAGGAGGTAAAGCCAGAATAGGCAGGTAATTATTCCTCTTCTCATTTCTTTTTTCTTATTCATTCTGATCCCCATTTTGAAGCATTTGCGCTGAAGAACGCGAGCCGAATTTGAAATTCGGCTCTGCGATCAAAGGATTTGTCTTCCAAGCATATTATGGCTTCCAATAAAATTTACAAACCATTGCCCTACTCACTTACTGTTCCCCACAGTAAAACCGAATTGCCTCTGCCACAAATTTCCCTGTTCCTTCTCCTCCGGCAGCATCAATGTTCTCTGTTATACTCCCTCCCCCGGCATACATTTTTCCCAAACCGGCAAAAATCTTCATAGAGCAGGTGTAAAAATGCTCATTAATAAACTCATGCAGCACTTTTATCTTGTTCTGTACCTCACTGTCGGAAGGCTGCAGTTGCCTGAGCTGACCCAATTGTTGAAACAATTCCATCATTTCTTTGGCCATGTGTTTCTCATCTCCATCTGAGTAGTTTTTTCTTTTTTCTTCATATTCTTTGTACTCTTTAGTATTTCCATAGGTTTCTTTGGCCTGACGGGCATACTCATCCATTGTTTTTGTGTCAAATACGGAAAAATCCATTGTTTTCACTCCTATTCCTTGTATTCCACGAGCAAAAAGGATTAAGTTCTCCAAATGCTCCTTTTTCATCGTCAGCAGGGTGATCTGCTGCTCCAATGCCCTGTTACGATTGAAATCGGAACTATCCAGTATATCTTTGATATCCTTAAGAGAAAACTGTAGTTCTTTAAACAATAAAATCTGCTGCAGGCGTTCCAGGGATGTATCGTCATACATTCTGTACCCCGACTCGGTATACTCTACCGGGTTAAGAAGGCCTATCTTATCATAATATTGCAGAGTGCGTATACTCACTCCGGCCAGCTTACTCACTTCATTTACTGTCATCATCGTTTATCCCTCCTCTCGTGTATCATCAGCATAAACTATTACGCTGCGTAGGAGTCAACCAATAAATTTAATATCTATTCAGAACCCTATTCGTAAAATCGCTGTTGCACAGCTTTTCTTTTAATAAAAAAGAGCAAACAGCGAGGAAGTAAATCCCTTTATACCTCAATCACTCCAATTATAAAAGGCCTGTAAAATCCAATGAAGGTTGAATCTTACAGGCTTCTTATGTAAAATCTTCCGATTAGCTTACAGTACTTCTATTTGAATTTGACTGCTGTTCCATAGGCGATCACTTCCGCAGCCCCCTGCATGACAGCAGCCGAAGCATAACGGATATTCACTACCGCATCTGCTCCCAGAGATTCTGCCTCTTCTACCATTCGTTTGGTGGCTAACGCCCTTGCCTCATTCATCATCTCTGTGTAGGCCTTTAATTCTCCACCTACCAGTGTCTTAAAGCTCTGGGTAATGTCCTTTCCAATGTTTTTGCTCTGGATGGTGCTTCCCCGTACCATTCCCAGCATCTCCAGTTCTTTACCGGTGATATAATCAGTATTGACTAAGATCATCTTCCTCACCACTCCTTATCTCTTTGATTCTGCTTATTAAAACACTGATCATCACACCCGACAGGATAAGTGCTATGAGTGATATCAGTGCAGTTGCTGCGGAAGAGGTTTCAGGATAGATAAAAAACGAAATTCCTGAAATTAAAAAATAGGATACAAAAATGATAGTAATAATGATAGGTGCAATCATCTTCCTGCTATGCTTCATAACCTCTCCTTTTCATCAGTAAAATATGAATGATACCAGGGTCAAAAGGTCTGAACCCACATGAGCTTGCTCAAATGTGGGTGAATGTCCTTGAGACCCGCCAAAATATGAGCTTAAAAGTGGGGC
>SFDP01000018.1 GCA_004558185.1 Lachnospiraceae bacterium
TCGGTAAAAATATCTGCCAAAGAAAGCTGTTTGTATGGTATCATATAAGTACAACTCCTTTCTGGTGGATATGGCGAATTGTTACTGGACATCTCAATTGTACCATAAGTCAGTGAGGAGTTGTTTTATTTTGTGACAAAAAATAATCCCGTATTTATGCGGCTTGTGGCGTTTCGCAAATGCCTATACCTTCTTATGCAGGAAAGGATAATTTCTATCGTTTTTTCTTCACCCAGTTCACTGCTATTAAGACATATCGTATAATTAGCAGCCTTCCCCCATTCCTTTTCGGTATAATACTGATAATTGGCAGAGCGCTTATGATCCACCCTCTTCATCAGGTTAAGAGCCTCCTTTTCATCAAGATGATAACGCTCCATTATACGCTTCTTCTTTTCCTCCTTATATCCGCACAAAAATACGTTCAGTACATCCTCTCTGTCACGCAGAAGATAATCTGCATTACGGCCGATAATCACACAATTCCCTCTCTCTGCCGTTTCCAGAACGATCCTGCACTGCTCCCGGTAAATCATATCCTCCGGTGAAATTCCATCCTGATTTCTTGCCAGAAAACCATAGGAGAACAGGCTTTTGCTGGGAGCATATTCTCCTCTTTGCTGTATAAATTCTTTAGCAAAGCCTGTCTTTTGTGCAATATGAGCGATAATGTCCTTATCCAGATAATAGTATCCCAGCCTCTTTGCTATTTCTTCACCAATCACTCTTCCGCCGCTTCCAAATTCTCGACTAATTGTAATTACTGCCATTTGCTTTCCTCCTTTTTTTCATCCGGTATTTATAGATAAGCTACTGACCTATTATTCAGCCTACAGCAAAATACTGACCTTCCTCTTTCGGATTCCCTGCATAAACCCAAAAGCGATTACTGCGGTGGCAAGCTCTGTAATCAGAAAAGTCAGCCAAATCAGCCAGGACAAATCTCCATTTTGTATGGTAAGTCTTGTACCTGCATAGACTAGGGGCAAAATAAATACTGCCTGTCTGAACAGGGAAATAAGCAGGGACTGCAGTCCCGAATCAAGTGCCTGGAAAATGCCCTGGCAGGCAATATTTATTCCTGCAAAAATAAAGCTTAAAGATACGAAACGCATAGCCTCCACCAGATATTTCCTGATGCTCTCATTTTCTATGGTAAACATATGTGATATGGGATTGGCAAAAAGAATCACACACAGCATCCCCACTGCCATAATCATTATCGTGTACTGCATCCCATATTTGATGCCGTCATTAACTCTTTTTTGATTCCTCAAGCCATGATTGAAGGCTACAATGGGTGTAATGGCATCACGAAGCCCAAAGGCACAAAACAGGACAAACTGCTGAATCTTATAGAAGGTAGTATAGGCCGTCATAATATCGTCATTTACCTGAATCAGAAGTACATTCATAGCCAGACTCATTAACGACATCAATGCCTGTGCAATAATAGCCGGCAAACCAATGGCATATACCTGCTTAATGATCATGAGATTCGGCTTCTTATATTTCCATCCATGAGCAATCTCCCTGTTCTTTTTCAGGTGGAAAATCAATCCCAGCAGTGCCGAAGCAATCTGCCCCACTACGGTTGCCCAGGCTGCCCCCTCAATTCCCATCGGCTCGAAGGGACCCAATCCATAAATCAAAACAGGATCAAGAATAATATTTACCACAGCCCCGGTGACCTGAGCCACAGTGGAATACATTGACCTTCCTGTGGCCTGCAGCAGCTTTTCAAACAGAGAAAAGAAAACGACACCAAAGGATACAATACTGCAAATCTGAAGATAGGAAATTGCCATCTCTGCGGTTACCTGTTCACTGCAGTTTTGCAGATCAATATACGCCCGAACTCCAAATATGCCAAATAAGATATAAAAAATATAGATAATAGCGCCTAAGAATACCCCGTTACCTGCGACCCGAGCCACCTTTTCTCCATCATTTTGGCCCATACATTTTGCCAAAAGGGCATTTACACCTACGCCGGTTCCAATGGCAATCGCAATCATCATCATCTGTGCGGGAAATACCAACCCCAGAGCCTGCAGACCATGATCACCCGTTGCCGTCATACCGTTAATGGTCATCGGCTGCATCTTGGAAACGAATACGGTATCCACTATATTATATACGGCTTGAAGAGCCATGGATAAAATCATGGGAATTCCCATATTAAGCATCAGCTTATTCACCGGCATGACTGCCATTTTATTTACTTCCTGTTTATTTTTCATCTTTACCTCCATTTCTTATCTTTCGTAGCACTTATTCGGATACTCACAAAAAAAAGCGCAAATCCAGTTTCCTGGATTTACGCTTTCGCTACTCGGTGATTTTATGTTAACAGATAAAAATTTTATTGTCAACGGACTTTTTTAGTACAGAGCAGGTATATGATTCCCTATAAAAATTCCAAAAATACCTGGTTACTGACATCCACTCCTTTTTTTGTAAGAGCCAGCCTGCCTTCTGTGGGGGTATAAAGCAGGCCTTTTTGTATAAGCCCCTCTATCTGTTTCCCATATTTTTCTTCTGAACCGGTTCCAAACCTTTCCTTAAATTCCTCCAGAGATATCCCCTGGGTCAGCCTCAATCCCAGAAACATAAATTCTGCCATTTCCTCCTGCCGACTTAAGCTTTCCTGCCAGACCACTGTGCCTTCCTCTGCCATGACTTTATCGATGTAGGCTGTCAGGTTCCTCTCTCTGCTGAACCGTCTGTGGGCAATCAGTGAAGAAGCTCCCAGTCCCAATCCCAAATATTCCTTGCCTGTCCAGTATCCTATATTATGCTTACAGGAAAAGCCCGGTCTGCTGTAATTGGATATTTCGTATCGCTCATAGCCATGCTCTAAAAGAAGCTCCCCTGTCCTCTCATACATCAGACGCTCCTCTTCCTCATCAGGCAGCCGCCCCGCTTCCTCTCCTCCTGAACCGAAGCGGGAATAGAATGGGGTTTCCTCCTCAATAATCAGGCTATAGGCAGAAATATGCTCCGGCCTAAGTGCAAGAACTTTCATCAGAGTGTTTTCGTACCCTTCCTTCGTCTGCCCCGGCAGGGCCGACATTAAATCCACATTTACATTGGTAAAACCACATTCCCGTACTGCCTGCCAGGTGGTAAGAAAGTCCTGCCAGCTATGAATTCTCCCTAATTCTTTAAGTTCTTCATCATCTGCCGACTGTAGGCCGATGCTCAGGCGATTGATCCCCAGCCTTCGATAGCACTCCAGCTTGGCCCGACTTACTGTCCCCGGATTGACCTCCATGGTAATCTCTGCATCAGCCTCAATCTGAAAGCCTTCCCTCAATGCTGCCATCAGCCTTTCCAGCTCATCTTCCTGAAGAAGGGAAGGAGTTCCTCCACCAAAAAACAAGGTATCTGCCCGATATCCCTCGTAGCCCTTCGCCTCTCTCTGAATCTCTCTGCCGAGGGCTTCTACATATCTTTTTTGCTCTCCCTGTTTCCTAGACGGTGCAGACAGAAAATCGCAATAATTACACTTCTTTTGACAAAAAGGAATATGAATATATATACCTAACTGACCCATTTTTCTCCTCAGTAAAGGGGGCCGCAAGCCCCCTTCGTTTCAGTCATTATCCAGCTTCAATACGCTCATAAAGGCCTTCTGAGGGATTTCTACACTTCCCACCTGGCGCATTCGTTTCTTTCCTTCCTTCTGCTTTTCCAACAGCTTTTTCTTTCGGGTAATGTCACCGCCGTAGCACTTGGCCAGTACGTCCTTTCGCATAGCCTTGACGGTTTCCCTGGCAATTACCTTACCGCCTACGGCTGCCTGAATAGGAATTTCAAAGAGGTGTCTGGGAATCTCCTCTTTCAGCTTTTCACACATCCTTCTTCCCCGTTCATAGGCGCTGTCCTTATGCACAATGAAGGACAGCGCATCCACTTCTTCCTTATTAATCAGAATATCCAGCTTCACCAGCTCTGACCTCTCATAGCCCTTCATCTCATAGTCGAAGGAGGCATAGCCCTTGGAACGGGATTTTAACGCATCAAAAAAGTCATAAATAATCTCATTTAAGGGCAGCTCATATTTTAACAGTGCTCTGGTTTCTTCCATATATTCCATACTGATATGGCGCCCCCGTCTTTCCTGGCAAAGTCCCATAATGGCACCGATAAACTCTGATTTTACCATGATTTCTGCCGCTACGATAGGCTCCTCCATATAGTCGATTTCCGTAGGATCAGGGAGATTCGAGGGATTAGTCAGCTCAATCCGTTCTCCATTGTGCTTATACACCCGATAGATTACTCCCGGAGCTGTAGTCACCAAATCCAGGTTGTATTCTCTTTCCAGTCTTTCCTGAATAATTTCCAGATGTAGAAGACCAAGAAACCCACACCTAAAGCCAAAGCCCAGGGCAATAGAGGTCTCCGGCTCGTACTGCAGGGCAGCATCATTTAGCTGCAGCTTTTCCAATGCATCCCGTAGGTCCGGATATTTGGCACCATCTGCAGGATACATTCCACAATAGACCATGGAATTTACCTTCTTATAACCGGGCAGCGGCTCCTTACAGGGGTTTTGTGCATTGGTGATGGTATCTCCCACTGCCGTATCCTTCACATTTTTAATGGAAGCGGTGATATAACCTACCATTCCTGCGGAAAGCTCTTCACAGGGGATAAACTGTCCGGCGCCAAAATAGCCCACCTCCACCACCTCGGCGGTAGCCCCTGTAGCCATCATCTTAATGGGAGTTCCCTTTTTTACCCTTCCTTCCATCAGGCGACAAAAAACAATAACTCCCTTATAGGAATCATAAAGAGAGTCAAAAATCAGGGCCTGAAGGGGATTCTCAGGGCCTCCCTTTGGAGCCGGAATCTTTTCCACGATGGCCTCCAGCACCTGGTCAATATTGATTCCGTTTTTGGCACTGATCAGCGGAGCATCCTGAGCCTCAATTCCAATCACATCTTCGATTTCCTCAATAACTCTCTCCGGGTCTGCACTGGGCAGATCAATTTTATTGATTACCGGGAAAACATCCAGATCATGATCCAGTGCCAGATACACATTGGCCAGAGTCTGAGCCTCAATTCCCTGAGCCGCATCCACCACCAGAATGGCGCCGTCACAGGCAGCCAGCGCCCGGCTGACCTCGTAATTAAAATCCACGTGTCCCGGGGTATCAATCAGATTAAAGATATACTCCTCTCCATCCTTAGCCTTATAAACGGTACGCACCGTCTGAGCCTTAATGGTGATTCCTCTCTCCCGTTCCAAATCCATATTATCCAGAACCTGTGCCTGCATTTCCCGGCTGGTCAACAGTCCGGTCTGCTCGATAATCCGGTCTGCCAGAGTAGATTTGCCGTGGTCAATGTGTGCCACTATGCAGAAATTACGAATCTTGCTTTGGTCGATTCCTGACATGGTTTCCTCCATTCCGAAGCGTTTACGCTGAGGAACGCGAGCCGAATTTCAGATTCGGCTCTGCGATCAAAGGATTTGTGACGCTTCGGCACAAATCCCGGATTGTACCAGGCTTTACTATACACTATTTTAATCCCTGAAACAATCCCCTTCTGTTAATCCTTTCCGCTAAGCACCTTATCCAGAATATGAGCCAGCGGCTCTAAGGCATTATGTATTTCTTCCATGGTATTGGTCTGTGCCCCCAGCTCAATCAGCAGTGTGCGGGGAGAAACGTGCATATTATAGCGATAGGCCCGCAAATAGATATTTCGGGCAAAGCCGGGATAGTATTCGTCACACAGCGTCTTCATCTGAAAGGAAAATGCAAGATTTTCCTGCAAATAAGGATTTTCCAGATAGGGGATAGCCCCCTGCTTTCTGGTTCTGCTTAATCCATTAAAAAACATCACTCTTGCGGTAGGTCTGCCTGCCAGTTCAGTAACCAGTCTGGTATCCTCTGCCACTGCATCCCGGTGCAGATCAATGACCGCCTGTATACTGGGGTTATCCTTTAAAAGCTGCTCAATTGCCGGCAGAGAATTGGAATAGGCGTAATCTCTGGATTTCACATCGTATTCGCCCTCATGGTGAAGCACCTTATAGCCATAGCCCTCCAAGAGCTTAGTCAGAATTTCTCCGGCTCCTACGATGGTAGTGGAGGAATCACCGGGAACGCTGTCCACAAAGCCCTCCTGGGAATGAGTATGGTACAAGAGAATCTGCGGTCCCTCCGTGGTGGTATCAATGGAGCAGTCGGTTTCCAGAAGGGTCTTTACCGAAAACAGCTCCTTCGTTGCCTGGGTGGTCGAATCCACCGTATAGAAGCCCTGCAGCAGCTTTTCCATATCCTCATAATTCTCCCAGAGGATGAACTGGCTCTTTTCTCCCGCCGGTGTAAACTCTTTTTCCGGCTCCGTTTCTTCTTCCTCAGCCGCCCGCTCCTGATAGGATCGATTTTCCTCCTCCATCTGTCCCAGCGAATCCCCGGAGAGCATAAGAGAATAGTCTTCCAGCTCAAAGGGGAGTGCGCTTTCCTGCATTCCAGGCTGCCTGCTCTCAAAAAAAACAGGCTCATTGCCTGCCAGTAAATCCATAAGTACGGACTGCCCCTCTATCATATTTTTCTTTATCCTTTGCACGCCTTCCTGTATCAGTTCCGTAAAGACCAAGCTCTCCTTCGGTAAGGAGTCCTCTTTGGCACCCTCTTTGCGAATATTTGCCAAAAGAAGGGTAAGGATCATAAACAGGAGAAGCCATTTACTTATTCCTAAAAGCCTTCGTTTTTTGCTCATAGACAAGTATATGTTTCTCCCATTTCCATTATGCTTCCATTCCAAAGGTGATGTTCAATGCTTCTGCCAGGGTAAAGCTGAGGCGTTTGATGGTAGCATCTATGTCCTTTGCCGTAACGTACATATTGTTCAGCTCCGTCAGCGCTACACTTTCTCTTGCTTTAAGAAAAGCAGCCTCCTTGACCTCCTTGTACATTTTTTCCAGGGCATCTCCCACAATAGTGGCCGCATCTACCACCGTAGGAACCCCCATTGCAATTACAGGAATTCCCAGAACTTCCTGGGTAATGGCATTCCGATGGTTTCCCACCCCTGATCCGGGATGAATTCCTGTATTACTGATTTGAATAGTGCGGTTGAGCCGTCTGGTGCTTCGGGCTGCCAGGGCATCAATCACAATAACCGCATCCGGCCGTGTTTCCTTCACAATACCTGCCACAATCTCTGCCGTTTCCATACCTGTTTTCGCCATTACACCCGGTGCCATGCTGCTTACCATGGTCATATTTTCCTGCGAAAAGGCCCTTTTCCCATATTCTTTGATCATATGACGGGTAATGCACAAATGTTCAATTACTGCCGGTCCCAGAGCATCAGCGGTGACATCGCGGTTTCCCAGTCCGATAACCAATACAGAAGCGCACTCCTGTACCTGAGGTAAAAGCTCCAAAAGCTGTCTGCTGATTTCTTCTGCCACTTCCCGATGCTGCTCTCCTACATCACTGCTTTCTCCCATATCCGTAAGACGGGGCACTTCCAGAGTAACATAGGTTCCCATAGGCTTCCCTAAAAGTTTTGCACCGTTTTTCGTGGTGATCTGCACTCTGGTTACATGAATCTCCACCTCATCCACATCATATTCTTCAACCACTACCCCATGGAGCGCTCCGTTGGCATCCTCCACATACTCCCTGGCTTCCAGCGCCAAATCCGTTCTTGCTTGAAAATAGGCCATGATATCCTCCTGTTATTTAAAGTACCAATTTCATATCGGACTGTCTCTCTGCTTTCATATTGACCGCAGATTCATTCTCACTTTCCCTGTTTTCTTTATCAGATTTCCCAATTTTCTTTTATTTATGTATTGACATATTCTTCTTTCTACCCTAGAATAGAATATGCGTGTTTACATCAAATCGTCCGTGTCCGGCTTGGATGTAACACTTACTAACAAACTTTAAACTAATTTAGGAGGTGTAAATCTTGGCTAACATTAAATCTGCAAAGAAGAGAATCTTAGTAAACAGAACAAAAGCGGACAGAAATAAAGCAATCAGATCTGGTGTTAAGACTGCAATGAAGAAAGTTTTTGCTGCTGTTGATGCTAATGACAAGGCTGCAGCACAGACCGCTTTACTGGAAGCTACCGCTACTATTGATAAAGCCGCAAGCAAGGGTGTTTATCATGCTAATAATGCTTCCCGAAAAGTATCCCGCTTAGCAAAAGCCGTTAACAAGATGGCCTAAGCTGTCATTTTTTATAGAATAATTGGACAAAGTAAAAGACCCGTACCGTCGCCGGGTCTTTTTTTGTCCGTATTCTTACTGTTTAACTGCAAAAGCTACAACACCTATGCCTTTTCTCTCCCCTTTGAAGGTACTCCTGTTTCCCCTGCATTTCTGCGGTTAACGTCATCTCTCAACAGGGTATAGATGGTGGCAAACAGAGGAATGAATACCAGCATTCCGATAACCCCAAACATACTGCTGCCCAGACTTACTGCCAGCAGAACCCAGATCGAGGGCAGGCCTACCGAATTTCCCACCACCTTAGGATAAATCAAATTCCCCTCTAGCTGCTGAATGATCAAAAACATGATCACAAACCAGACTGCCTTAATGGGATCATCTACCAGAATCAAAAAGGCTCCTACAAAACAACCGATAAAGGCTCCTACAATAGGAATCAGTGCCGTAAATGCAATGAGCACACCTATCATCACCGCATAGGGCATTCTGAATATGGTCATGGCAATTACGAATAAAAGCCCCAGAATTACCGCCTCAGTACACTGTCCTGTGATAAATTTGGAAAAGTTCCGGTAAAGAAGTCCTGAAACATAAAGAATTCGCTGTTCCTGCTTTTCTTTACAATATGCATGGAGTATCCGCTTCAGTTGTCCTCCCAGCTTTTCCTTCTGACTCAGAATATAAATGGAAAAAATCAGGGCAATAAATCCACTGACTACACCCCCAACCAGACTTCCGGCTACAGTAAACGTAGAGTTTAAAAGACTTCCCACCCCATTTTTTAAGAAATTTGCAGCAGTTCCTAAAATACTGTCCCAATTTAAGCTGATCCTTTCCAGATTGTTCAGCCAGGACAGAATTTCGGGATAATCAGCCACCAGAATCTCTGCCTGATTAATGGTTCTCTCCAGAAAAACCGGGATTTTCTGTCCAAGCTGTGTCAACGCTCTTCCCATCTGTGGAATTACCGTCAGAATGACCAAGATTACTACCGCAAAGATGAACAGGAAGGACAGAAAAATACTTAAAGGTCTTTTCAGCTTCTCCGCCTTCTCCGGCAGGCGGCTGAGTGCCTTTTCTTCCAAAAACTTCAAGGGCAAATTAACCACAAAGGCAATGCAGGCCCCCGTCAGAAATGGCTTGATCATGACCAACAGACTTCTCAGCATCATCAGCAGGGCAGAGAAATGAATGACCCCCAGGCAAACCAGCGCCGTAAACAAAATCAACAGCATAATCTCTTTATTACTACGTTTTTCTCTCATTCCTACCTCCCTGTTTTCTATAAAGCCCGGATCAGTGCCTCCACCGCTTCATCCTTTGTTGCCCAACTGGTACAGAAGCGGACTGCACTGTGTCCTTCATCTATTCTAAACTGATAGGAATAAGCATACTTTTCCTTCAGGCTGGATAGTTTCTCATCAGATATAATGGGAAATAACTGATTCGTTGTATTTTCTACAAAAAAAGAATAGCCCTTTTCCCTGAAAGCGGCTCTCAGCCGATCGGCCAGTCTGATGGCATGGTAGGAGATTTTTTCATACAGATTATCTTCAAACAGGACTTCAAACTGAATCCCCAAAAGTCTTCCTTTTGCCAGCATACCTCCCTTTTGCTTGATTAAATAACGAAAGTCCTTCTGCAAAGCCGGATGCTGAATCACCACTGCCTCACCAAAGAGAGCTCCAACCTTGGTTCCTCCGATATAAAATACATCCGTAAGACGGGCCAAATCGGGCAGGCTTACGTCATTGCCCTCTGCCGCAAGGCCATATCCCAGACGGGCTCCATCAACAAAGAGGTACAGCCCCTCCTGATTGCATACCTGACGCAGTTTGTCCAGTTCCTTTTTGGTATACAGGGTTCCCAGCTCTGTAGGCTGGCTGATATAAACCATGGCCGGCTGTACCATATGTTCAAAGGAGGGATCCTCCCGATGTGCCTGACAAGCCTTCTCTACCTGAGAAGCGCTGATTTTTCCTTCCAAAGCCGGCAAGGCCAGTACCTTATGCCCCTGGGCCTCTATTGCCCCTGTCTCATGAACCTGTATATGGCCGCAGTCTGCCGCCAGAACTCCCTGGTGTGGGCGAAGGGCCGATGCAATTACCGTCATATTAGTCTGTGTGCCCCCTACCAGAAAATGGACTTTACTGGCAGGGCTTTCACAGGCCTGTAAAATCAATTCTGCTGCTCTCCTGCAATGTTCATCCTCCCCATAGCCCGGTGTCTGCTCCAGGTTAGTCAGGGCAAGCCTCTCCATGATTTGGGGACAGGCTCCTTCTGTATAATCACTTTGAAAATAGATCATTGGCTAAACCTCCCGAAGTACCTGGCACAAGAACTCCCAGGTTCGACAGACAGAAGAAATACTCATGGTTTCCTCCGTAGTGTGAATATCCTTCATATCAGGCCCTATGGACACACAGTCTAACTGAGGAATTTTCTCCTGAAAAAATCCGCATTCCAGACCTGCATGAATAGCCTGTATTTCAGGCTGCCTGCCATACATTTTCTCATATACCTCTGCCATTTTCTCCCTCAAGGGAGAATCCTTACGATAGGCCCAGCCCGGATAATCTCCGGTAGCCTGACTGCTTCCTCCCAAGCTCTCTGTGAGAGCAAAAAGCTGTTGTTTCAGCCCATTTTTTGCACTTTCAAAGGAGCTCCTTAAAGAAAATCCAAGGGAAAGTCCCACTTTACTGCTGTTCAGAAGTCCCATATTCAGGGAGCTCTCCACCAGTCCCTCTATCTCTCCGCTATAGGACTGTACCCCATTGGGCAAGCAACCAATTAAGGTGGCTACCTTTAACGTATCCTCTCTCGTTACCGCAAAGCAGCTGCCCGGCTCATGCTGCTCAAGGCAGCAAAATATCCCAGGGTCTTTGGCGGCATATTCCAGCTTAAGCATTCTGTCAAACTCTTCTGCCGCCTGCACAAGCCCAAAGGGGTCTGCCACCAACAGCTTCATGGCAGTTTCCCTGGGAATGGCATTGTCTGCCAGTCCTCCCTCTATGTCCACAAGCCTTAACGTAACTTTTTCCTTGGCATACAGCAAAAATCTCCCTGCCAAAACATTGGAATTAGCCCTTCCCCGATGTATCTCAGCTCCTGAATGACCGCCCAGCAGTCCTCCTATCCTTACTGTACAGCAAATTCCCTGTACCTCTTCCCGCTGCCAGGGAAGATGGCAGTCTACCCGCATTCCTCCTGCACAGCCCGCAAGAAAGATTCCTTCCTCCTCCGAATCCAGATTAATCAGCCTTTGGGATAGGCAGTCGGATAGATCAATGGCCTGCGCACCCAGGAGACCGATTTCCTCATCCACTGTAAACACACATTCCAGAGGCGGATGAGGCAGAGTATCTGTATCCAGCAGAGCCAGCTCATAGGCCAGGGCAATCCCATCATCTCCCCCCAGACTGGTTTCTCTGGCAAAGAGAGTATCCCCTTCAACTGCCAGCCTAAGACCTTCCTTTTCCATATTGATTGTACTTTGAGGTTTCTTTACGGACACCATATCCATATGTCCCTGCAGCATAATCGGCTCTCTGTCCTCATATCCCTGACTGGCTTTTTTCCAAATGATTACATTTCCCAGTTCATCCTGCCTGTACTTAAGGCTTCTCTTCTTCGCAAACTCTGCCAGATACCGGCTGATCTGCTTCGTATTTCCCGAGCCATGAGGAATGGCACAGATTTCTTCAAAGAAGCCAAATACTTCCCTGGGTGATAAGCTCGATAAAATTCCCATAAATCTTCCTTCTTTTTTGTTCTCTCTATTATTCTTCACAGTGGCGTTCTACATCTTCTCCGGCGCTTCAAAGCCCAGCAGATCGATGCAGACCTCCAGAATGTCCAGGCACAGAGACAGTAAGGCAATATAGCCTGCCTTTTTTTCTTCCTCCTGTGCAAGAATTTTGGTCTCGTGATAAAATTTATTGAATGCGTTGGACAGGTCGTAAATATAAGCACAAATTTTATGAGGCGCAATCTCCTCAAAGGCGGCCTCCAGCATAGTATTAAACTTTGCCACCTCCATCACCAGACTCTTTTCACTTTCATTGGTAATGTCCTGCAGCCTCACAGCCTCCAGGTTCCCCCCCTGTTCCTGATACTTTCTCAAAATAGACTTGATCCGAACGATAGTGTACAGAATGTACGGCCCCGTATCTCCCTCAAAGGAGGTGAATCGCTCCACGTCAAAGATATAGTCCTTGGAAGCCTGATTGGACAGATCTCCGTATTTTACTGCGGCCAGCGCCACCTGTCCGGCCGTTTCTCTGGCCTCTTTTTCTTCTACCTCCCGGTTTTGGGTGATTTTTTTGTACATTTCTTCATTGATTTCTTTCAGCAGGTTCTCCAGGCGCATTACTCCACCCTCTCTGGTTTTAAAGGGCTTTCCGTCTTTTCCGTTCATGGTGCCAAAGCCCAAAAAGTACAGTCTGGTATCCTCCTTCACCAGCCTGGTCTTTCTGGCACAGCGGAATACCTGCTCAAAATATAAATCCTGCCGTTTGTCTACCACATAAATCATGGAATCCGGTTGAAATTCCTCCATGCGCTCCATTATGGTAGCCAAATCCGTTGTATTGTACAGAGACGCTCCATCGGATTTTAAAATCATACAGGGAGGGATTTCTCTGGTATCCGTATCCTCCTTCACCTCAACCACTAAAGCTCCTTCACTTAAATGTGCATAGCCCTCCCGCTTCATATAGTCTACCATACCGGGAATGCGATCATGCACATCAGACTCTCCCTTCCACAGATCAAATTCCACCTGCAAACGGTCATAATTTTTCTTCAAATCAGCCACGGAAACCGCCAGAATATGCTGCCACAACGCCCGGTAACCGCAAACTCCGTTCTGCAGCTTAAAGGTGGCCTCCATCGCTCTTTCCTTATAGGCGGTATCCTCCTTGGATTTTCCACTGGCAGTTGGGTAGATTTCCTCCAGCTCTCCAATAGTGAAGGGTGGCTCCTTGGGATATTCTCCCTGATAATCTTCATCAAAATAGACTAAATCCGGTTGTCTTTCTCTAAGCTCGGTAATAATCAGTCCCATCTGCAGCCCCCAGTCTCCCAGATGAATATCTCCGATTACCTTATGCCCCATATATCGGCATATCCGTTTGACACTCTCTCCGATAATAGCTGAACGAAGATGCCCCACGTGCAGCGGCTTGGCAACATTGGGACCACCGTAATCAATGATAATGGTCTGAGGCGCCTTAGCTTCCTCTAATCCGAATTTTTTCTCTTCCCTCATCCTCTGTAAATAGGCTTTCAAAAATGCCGGATTTACCATACAATTTAAAAAGCCGGGAGCCACCGCTTCCACACTGGAAAATACGCTGCTGTCCTCCAGCTCTTTGGCAACATCGGAAGCAATCATCAAAGGTGCCTTCTTATACTGCCTGGCCCCTGCCATGGCTCCGTTACACTGATATTCACACAAATCCGGCCGATTGGAAACGGTTACCTTTCCCAGCTTTGGGTCATATCCTGCCGCCGCAAAGGCCTGCTGCATTTCCTCCGAAATCAACTCCAAAATCTTTTTCATAGCTCCTCCATTTCGGAACATTCCTGTTCCTTTTTTATTAATCCACTGCTGAAGCAGTGGTTTTTTCCAGACGTATAAAATTGCGTCAGTTCAAACAAGGTGCAATTCATCTATTGAGGGAGCAGAATACCTTCTGTCCTCAACAGCCTGTGTTTACTGTATCATACTTTATCTTCCTTGGAAAGACCCTCCGCCTTGGAATAAACACAGCCACAGAAGTTCTGTCGGTACAGCTCATATTTTCTGGACAGCTCTATACTGCGCTTATAGCCCTCCTTCTTTTTAAAGTCTGAGGGCAGAAAAGCCACCTTATACTTCTCTTCCAGCCGTTTTCCTATGGTATTGATTTTTTCCGCATTTTTCAGAGGACTTATGGTCAGCGTTGTGGTGAAAAAATCATAGCCTTCTTCCTTGGCCTTCCGGGCAGTTTTCTCCAATCTGAGGCCATAACAGAGAAAGCACCTTTCTCCTCCCTCGGGACAGTCCTCCAGCCCCCTGACTCTCTCATAGAATTGCTCCGGTTCATAAACCTCTTCGATTATCCCTATGGGGAAATCAGGCTTTTCGCCATTTAAGGCATCGATCAGCTTCTTTTGCTCCCTTGCCCTCTTGTTATACTCCTCCCACTCAGAAAGATTGGGATTATAATAATAGACCGTCAGCTCAAAAACTTCCTGCAGGGGAACCAGTACCCCACTGCTGCAAGGAGCACAGCAGCTATGCAGCAGTAGCTTTGGCCTTTTTCCCCCAAAGCCTTCAATAATCTTTTCCATCTCTTTATGATACTGAGGTTTATTTTGGTTCATACTTACCTCCATTGTAAATTATCTCCACCATAACCAGCTCGAAGCATTTCCTGTTTCCTCCTGCCAAGGTTATATTTTACCGAAAGGAGGGAAGGGAGTCAATTCTTAATCCTCTGACCGGTTGATTTTAACATTATTCAGTATCCTCACTTTGAGAGCATAAATATATACACACAACATCCTCTGCGGTGATATGTGTTCCTGCTGAACAGTTAGCGATTGTTCTGTAATTTATCGTAATTATTCTAATTGGATAAAAATACTCAACAAAGTCATTTACTTTTTCCTACCAATATGGTAGGATTTAATTCGTACATTAGTATGACAGTTCGTAAATAACCCGACTATAAACGCAGAATATTTTTTTGAATCTGTACGATCGGAAAAATAGTCAAGTTATAGAGCTGGGTTCTTTAGAAACAGTTGCACTGATATAATAATGAGAAGCATCAATCAGCCTTACCTCTTCTCCTTGCGAAAAAGCAGGGAGAGGCCAAGGACAACTGAATGCTTCGGATTGGAGGAAAAATGAAAATTGTATATGCTTCAAGAAAAGGTCATGTGGAGGCCGTAATCAATAATCTTGGCATCACTGATGCATTAAAAATTGTGGAAGGAACAGAAAGGATAGACGGTGATTATGTCATCTTCACCTATACTGATGGCAATGGGATCCTTCCTCCCAAGGTAAAAACCTTTTTGGAAAATAATCCTGGGGTGAAGGCTGTGGTTTCCAGCGGAAACAGCGAACGCCATCCCGACACCTACAATTTTGCAGCCGACATTATTGCCAGAGAATACGGCGCTGCCATTATTGCCAAAATTGACGGTTCAGGTACCGAGCAGGATATGGCAGATATCAAAAAGGCATTAAATCTCAACTAAAGCTCCTGCACACATAACCTGTATAGCTTTTTAAGCATCAAGGGGCTGCCGAAAGGCTGCCCCTTGATTATGTCTTATCCTGTTTACTTTTCTTTTGCTTCTGCCGCTTCCTTTATTTTCCCCGTAAGGCTGTCTGAATATCCTCCCGCATATCCACAACCGCCTGTCTTGCCGCATCCGCAAAATTGGCCTCACCCATATGTGCATATTTTTCCTGCTGATGAGCTGCAATAATTCCCCGAGAGGAATTTACAATGGCACCCAGGCCATCCTTATTGAAGAAATGAACCAAATCCTCTCCCTTTCCTCCCTGTGCTCCATAACCGGGAACCAGAATGAAGGATTTGGGCATCAGCTCACGCAATGCCTTCCCCATTTCAGGATAGGTGGCTCCTACGACTGCACCCACATAGCTGTAGGAATCTCCCATGAAATCAGCCCCCCATTCCACCACCTTTTGGGCTACCCACTGGTAAAGAGGTCTTCCCTCAATCAGACGGTCCTGAAATTCTCCGCTGCTGGGATTGGAGGTTTTGACCAGAATAAACAGTCCCTTTTTTTCCTCCCTGCAAACCTTAATAAAAGGAGTAATACTGTCAGAACCCATGTAGGGTGCCAAGGTGGAAAAATCCTCATTGAATCCATAGAAGCTGTTGCTTCCTACCTTAACCTTACCTAAATGACCTACTGCATAGGCCTCTGAGGTAGAACCGATGTCTCCCCGCTTAATATCCCCAATGACTACCAGACCTTTTTCCCTGCAATAATCAATTGTTCTTTTATAGATAATAAGCCCGGGAATCCCAAACTGCTCATACATGGCAATCTGCGGCTTCACCGCAGGAATCAAATCATAAATATGATCCACCAATTCCTTATTGTATTGCCAGATGGCCTCTGCCGCCCCCTCCAGAGTCTCTCCGTAATCATTGAAGGCTCTCTCGGTAAGCTGTTTAGGAATGAATTTCAGCATAGGATCCAATCCTACCACGATGGGAGCCTGAGTTCTTTCTATATTGGCAATTAATTTATTGATCATCTTTCCTCATTTCCTGCTGCACCTAGCTGCATTTTACAGATTTTTCCTTAACGCTGCGCATAATTATCTTGATTTTAGAAACTCATATTCCCTCAGGGCATCCTGATCATCCGGATAAAGCTGCAAATAATTTTTCATCAATACATTAGCCTGTGCCCAATCTCCCAGATGCTCGTAGGCAACGATCTGGTTAAATTTCAGAGTCTGGGTCATAGATTTATCCCCCAGTTCCAATGCCCGGTTAAAACAATCCAGCGCTGCAGCCGCATCACCGGAATGCAGCTTACACATTCCCAGCCGATTGAGCAGCGTAACATCCTGATTGTTATCTGCCAGATAATTGCTGTAAATGCTGGCCGCATAGTTATAATCTCCCAACTTCTCATAGGTCTGGCCTAATAACAGGGTGCTTTCTCCATCCTTTGTCCCTTTCTGTGCCTCCAGGTAAATACGGGCATTTTCATAATCCTCAAGATAATAGCTCAGTCTTCCCTTTTCATAGTCGGAGAGCTTCTGTCCGGTACTTGCCAGGGCGGCCTGCAAATAGGCCTTCCCCTCCTCCTTATAGCCTTTTTCTGCCATTGCCTCGTAGATTTCTATCCGCAAATCATAATCCTGAGAAGCCAGCTTGATAGCCTCGTCAAAATCCAGACTGGCCTTCTTCAGCTCCCCCTTATTCAGATAAACGATTCCTCTTAAATAATAGGCCTCTTTTTCCGGCTTTAACGCCAGGATAGCAGAATACACCTTCTCTGCCTGTTCCAGTTGATCCATTTTGAAATAGGCAGTTGCCAGATAGTAATTCGTATCATAATCAAAATCATCTACACTGGAATTACTATAGGAAAAAGCAGTCAGAAACTCCTCTATCGCCTCTTCATACCGGGTAAGTCCAAGCAGGGCAATCCCTCTTCCTCTGGCAATCTGCTGTGGATTTTCTCCTGCATCTGCAGCAGCTTCAAAGCAGGTCAGTGCATTTTCATATTCCAATGCAGCAATGGCAGCAAATCCCAAATCAATATTCTCCTGCCGTTTTGCTAGTGAACAGCCACTGATGATTAGTGACAGCATCAGCCCTGCAAACAGAACTGCTAATCTTTTCTTCCGCAAAATCCTTCCTCTTCCCCCTTTGGTTTGTCGAATGATCGGTACACTCTTGTCTGTTTTTCGCCTAATCTCTAAAATAGCTCACTCCCGATTCGAAGATTGCCATATCCTGCTCACCAAAAATATTCATTGCCACATAATCGCCTCTCCGCTCAGAATGAGCCATCTTACCAAAGCATCTTCCATCAGGAGAAGTAATTCCCTCAATAGCCAGATACGAGCCATTGACGTTCCATTCCTCATCTGCGGAAGGCCTTCCTTCTATATCCACATACTGAGTCGCTACCTGACCGCTGGCAACCAGCTTATCCAGCCAATCTTTATTGGCTACGAAACGTCCCTCTCCATGAGAAGCCGGATTAACATAGGTTTTACCCAGCTCTGCCTTCATCAGCCAGGGGGATTTGTTGGACACCACTTTGGTATACACCATTTTTGAGATATGGCGGTTTATCGTATTGTAGGTCAGCGTAGGAGAATCTGCATTCTGCCCTGTAATCTGTCCATAGGGAACCAGTCCCAGCTTAATCAGTGCCTGAAATCCATTACAGATTCCCAGACAAAGGCCGTCTCGCTTCTCCAAAAGCTCTGTTACCGATTCCTTAAGCTTGGCGTTCTGAAAAGCAGTGGCAAAGAATTTTGCACTTCCGTCCGGCTCATCTCCTGCTGAAAATCCTCCGGGGAACATGATAATCTGTGCGTTTCGTATTTCTTCCTCAAAGCAGCTTACCGATTCCCGAATATCCCCGGGGGTAAGATTCTTAAACACTCTGGTAGTCACATTGGCTCCGGCCCGTAAAAATGCTCTGGCGCTGTCATACTCGCAGTTAGTTCCCGGAAATACCGGAATAAAAACGGTAGGCTTAGCCACCTTATTCTTACAGATATAAATATGCTCTGCCTTATACAGAGGAATTTTCAATTCTTCCTTTCCTTTTTCCGCCTTCGTAGCAAAAACCGGTTCCAGTGTGGATTCCCATTTCATCAACGCCTCTGCCAAAGGTATTTCTACCTCTGGGCAGCAGAACATCGGCTTTTCAATAATGGTTCCGAGAAGCTTGTACTCTTCATTAATGAGATTGATCTTTTGAGCATCTACCTCTGCAATAATATCTCCCAGACCGTTTTTAAACAGCTCTTTCCAATCTGTTCCCTTGTCAAATTCAACACCCATTCTATTGCCAAAGGCCATTTTACTGATGGCTGCGGCTGCACCCTTGCTGTCCGGCGCATAGGCGGAAACAATTACCCCTTCCTGAATAAGGCGGTAAATCTCCCCATACATCTGCATAGCCTTGGCATATACCGGTATGGCATAGTCATCCTTTTCCAGCCTGAACCAAACCAGCTTATTTCCTTCCTTCTTCAATTCCGGTGTAATCACATCCCCTTCCTTTGCCACATCAACTGCAAAGGATACCAAGGTGGGAGGAACATCGATCTGGTTAAAGCTGCCGGACATACTGTCTTTTCCTCCAATGGAGGGAAGTCCATAGCCTATCTGGGCATCAAAGGCTCCCAGAAGAGCAGCAAAGGGCTGGCTCCAACGACTGGGCTCATCCCACATCCTTCTGAAATATTCCTGGAAGGTAAACCGAATTTTTCGGTAGTCTCCGCCGGCTGCTGCCACCTTTGCAATAGACTCGGTAATGGCATAAATTGCCCCATGATAGGGACTCCAGCTCGATAGATAAGGGTCAAAGCCGTAGCTCATCATGGTAACTGTATCGGTTTTGCCATTTAATGCAGGCAGCTTGGCTACCATCGTCTGAATTTCCGTCAACTGGTATTTACCGCCATAGGGCATAAGCACGGTCGCTGCACCAATAGAGGAATCAAACATCTCTACCAGACCCTTCTGAGAGCAAACGTTCAGATCAGCCAGTGTACCCAGCCAGGCTCTCTTCAGTTCTCCTGCCTCTATAGCTTCTTCCACTTCCTTTATGGCAATCTTATCGAGATAATTGTTCTTTTCGGATGGAATCTCCACCTTCACTGCCGTTTCCTGATGGGCACCATTAGTATCCAGAAAGGCTCTGGACAGGTTGACGATTTCCTTTCCTCTCCAAAGTAAAACCAGTCTGGGCTCTTCAGTGACCTGAGCTACCAGGGCAGCCTCCAGATTCTCTGAAGCCGCATAGCCCAAGAATTCTTCCACATGGGAGGGAGCAATGACCACCGCCATCCGCTCCTGAGATTCAGATATTGCCAGCTCTGTACCGTCAAGTCCGGCATATTTCTTAGGTACCTTATCCAAATCCACCCGCAAACCTGCTGCCAGCTCACCAATAGCCACGGATACTCCACCGGCGCCAAAATCGTTACATTTCTTAATCAGACGACTGACCTCTTCTCTTCGGAAAAGTCGTTGAATCTTACGCTCTGTAGGAGCATTTCCCTTTTGAACCTCGGCACCGCAGGTTTCTATACTGCTCTCCGTATGTACCTTGGAGGAACCTGTCGCTCCTCCACAGCCATCACGGCCTGTACGGCCTCCCAGCAGAATAACGACATCTCCCGGCTCTGCCGACTTACGAATCACGTTCTTTCGTGGCGCAGCTCCCATAACTGCCCCTATTTCCATTCTCTTCGCCACATAGTCGGGATGGTAAATTTCTTTTACATACCCGGTAGCCAGGCCGATCTGGTTTCCATAAGAAGAATAACCGCTGGCCGCTCCCCTGACCAGTTTTTTCTGAGACAGCTTTCCCTTCATGGTAGCTGCCACAGGTACAGTCGGGTCTGCTGCTCCGGTAACACGCATCGCCTGATAAACATACCCTCTGCCGGAAAGGGGATCTCGAATACAGCCTCCCAAACAGGTGGCCGCTCCCCCAAAGGGTTCGATTTCTGTGGGATGGTTGTGGGTTTCATTTTTGAAAAAGACCAGCCATTCCTCCTGCACCGCCCCATTCCCATAGTCCATTTCCACCGGAACCACTATGGAGCAGGCATTAATTTCCTCCGACTCTTCCAGGTCGGCAAGCTTCCCCTCTTTCCTCAGCTTGCGCATAGCCATGAGAGCCAGATCCATCAGGCAAATATATTTGTCTTCTCTGCCCTTAAACAGCTCCTCTCTGGTGTCCAGATAGCTCTGATAGGTGGTTTCCATAGGTGTGCGGTAATACCCCTCTTCAAACTCCACCTCCTTCAGCTCCGTTGAGAAGGTGGTATGCCGGCAATGATCTGACCAGTAGGTATCCAATACCCGGATTTCCGTCAGGGATGGCTCTCTCTTTTCTTCCTCCGCAAAATAATGCTGAATATGCTGAAAATCCTTAATCGTCATCGCCAGCCCCAGGGAATCATAAAGGGCGTTAAGCTCCTGCTCCTTTAACCTGCAAAAGCCGGTGAGTACAGGCACATCGGCAGGCTCCTCATAATGCGTGATCAGAGTCCCCGGCTTTTCCATTCCGGTTTCTCTTGAATCCACCGGATTGATACAGTAATTCTTTATTTTTTCAAATTCCTCTTCAGTAATGGCTCCCTCAATCACATAGGTGACCGCCGTTTTGATGATCGGATTTTCATCCTCCTTCAGAAACTGAATACACTGCAGCGCCGAATCTGCTCTCTGGTCAAACTGACCAGGCAGATATTCCACTCCAAACACTCTGGAATCCTCAGAAACCTCCAACTTCTCCTTATACAGGACATCCACCGGAGGCTCTGCAAAAATACCCTGACAGGCAGCTTCAAACACCTCATCAGAAATATGTTCAATATCATAACGAATGATTTCTCTTACTCTGGTAACCTGAGTAAGTCCCAGATAGCTGCCGATCTCTCCTTTCAGTTCCTTTGCCTTCACCGCAAAGGGCTCTTTTTTTTCTACGTAAATACGCCTTACGTTACCCATTTCAATCCTCCATACAGCGCTGCTTTTCACCATTTCCGATTCTCATATTTCTTCCTCCAGAACCAGTCCTTCAACCATATACAGCAGCTCCTGATCCACTCTGTTTTCACTTAGCCCCATGGTTCTGGCACAGACCTTCATTCCTTCGATTGCATACATCATATTGGTGGCCACCGCCTTGCAATCCTGTTCATAGAATTCGCCTCGAAGTACACCCGCCTCCAGAATTTTAGTCAATACCATTACCGCCGTATCAAACTGGCTTCGCATAAAGTTCTCACTCTTCTTTTCCGGTTTATTAGCGAAAAAATACTCATAGGTGGCCACTGCAATATCATCCTTTTTTCTAAGTATCTCTTTCTTCTGTTCCTTTAGAAACAGCATCAGCAGGTCTGCCATCGGGGATTCACTGGTGATTCCTTCCAGAAGCTCCCCTTCCTCCCCTTCCGACTGCATCGATAGAATTTCCTGAAAGATCTCCCCCGTGCTTCCAAAGTATAAATAAAGGCCTCCTCTGCTGATTTCACAGATATCAACAATATCCTTCATGGTAACTTCCTTGAATCCTTTTTTGGCAAATACGGTTCTGGCCTGCTTCAAAATATATGTCCGTTTCTGCTCCGATTTTTCTCCCATTCCTTTACTCTCCAATCAGCTACCCGTTCTGTTTTTCGGTAAAACGGTCTCTCTCCCAGAAATCAAAGATTTCTTTCATTTTTCTCAGCAGAGCCAGATAGACACCATTTTGCACGCCTTCACTCCACAGCAGTGCCTTGGTGCGTCCCTTCAGGATATAGTGCGAAAGGATACCTCCCAACTGCTCCATATCGCGAAGAGTGGCCTTTTCAATCAGCCTAAGCTCGTCCTGACAGGTTTTCAATTGATTCCTGGAATATACATAGACATGATTGCGATCCATAAAACAGGTCCCTTCAGCCTCCTTTACAAATTGAAGCAGGGTAGAATCATAGACGGGAAAGGCTACGGAATTCTGTGCAATACCTTCCTCCTTAAAGATATTGCAGATGGCATGACCGGACTTACCTTCCAGCCAGGGAAGATAACGAAACAGCTTTTCGGCATCCTGCCTGAAATAATCGACAATTTCTTCATTACTCAACTGATTCGTTTTCATCTTTTCCTCCATTCTTGCTCTTTTCTGGTTTTCTATGCCCTTCTGACACCGTCTTGTGAATCGGGCAAAGGGTTATATACTGCATTAAAAGTATCATAAAAAATCTAAAAAGTACATACTGCAGCCATAAAATTTTAAAAAATGTTATACCATACCGACAAAATGTGGTATGATAAATATGCTACGTGATTTGGTAAATAATGAGAGGAGGTTTTCCCTTTGAATAAGTACATAAAAGACCAAAACATTATACAGGCCGGTGATCCCTTCCTGTCCTTTTGTATCATTGCGGAAGGCAGCGTTGCAGCATCCTATGGTTCTTCCTCTGCATCTAAGCCCTTTATTTTAAAGAAGGGTGATGTTATCGGTATTTTTGAATTCGGATGTAAAGAATACTCCTTCACTTATACTGCTTTGGAAGATACTCAGGTGATTTCCTATCCGTTAAAGGAACTAACCCAGCTTCCAGCCCTTTTAGAGGGGCAGAAGGATCTGTGTCAGTTTCTGGTAATGTCCATGGTGCAGAATGTAACTAAGGTTCTTACCTACTATCGCCAATTATTTGATCAGCAGGAGAAATTATATCAATACATTCTTACCGCTGCGGAGAACTACCAGAAATTATGTCAATTATACAAGCTGCCTATGAAGAATCTTTCCGGTAAGGATAAGCTGCAGCCCTTTTCCTATCAGCAGGAGGCTCCTGACTTTTGGCTGGAGGGCTATTATCAGGCCTTAAAAGCCCCCGCTATGGGAAAGAATCCTTTACTGGCTGACTCTGCCATCGTTATGGGGCTCTTGGTTCGCTGTTCACAGGATATTCATACGATTATGTATGCCTGTCAGGATATTCAGGACTATCTGGATGACATTTCCCACATCCTGCTGAATGATAACAATCTGGATTTATTTGACCTTTACACGGATTTGATCTTCAGAGCTAAAAATGCCAATAAAGATACTCCTATTCTGGAAGATCGATTGAAGAAAATGCTGGCTATTCTCCAGAGTCATCCTGCCATTGACAAAGATCTGGCTGGAATGCGTATACAGGATTATGAAAAGAATTTAAGACGTGACCACTCCTATGAAATGGCTTCAGAGGAATCTTTAAGTCAGATTCAGGAAAAACTGGCACATTCTTTGGATATTATTCTGGAATATGCAGATTCTACTCATGCAGCCTGCAATGAATTCCGCAAATTTATTGAGCAGTATAGGGAGCTTTCGGATAAAAACTCTCTGGATCGGGATGCTGAATACATCCGTAAGCAGTTGACCCGTCTGTTCAATATTATTTATACGGAGGCCTTTCAGATCGCTCTGCATGATCCTACGCCCCCGTTGGTAGTCATGATGTTTTTGAATTTCGGTTATGTAGATATGGAGCTGGCAGGTATCGACAATGCTGCTTACCTGTACTCTATCGCCAAAAGCTATCAGGGCGATCCTGAGAACGGAATTTATACTCTGTATGAATGGATCAGCGCCATCTTCCGGGGTGAGAAGCAGCCAAGCCGTAATGAGCTTTCCCAGGATTACATTGCTTATGTCCATACGCTCAGAGCACAGAATAAGATTGATGCACAGACGGCTCAATCCATGCAGGATGATACCCTTGGTAAGGTTATGTATGAGCTGGAAAATATGTTCCCTGTGGTGAATAAGGTGACACACGGACATTACAAAACCTTCTGCCCTATTTTTGTTGAAGGGAACGTTGTAAAGCATTTGGAAAACGCTCTGTTAACTCCTTACAAGCTTAATGAAGCTTTGGATAAAATTCTGGCAGTGGATTTCTCCGCTTTTTATCGCTCCTTCCTCTTTACCGATGAAAAGGTGGGCCTGAAGGAAAATATCGATATGGATATCCGCCCGGATTTTATTCTTATGCCTAATGTAGGCTTTTCCGGAATCTGCTGGCAGGAAATTGAAGGTATGCAGCGTTCCACACCGGGTCGTATGATGATTTCTGCTTTCCATATGGAGAATCTGGAAAAAACTCTGGTGCAGATGATCGGGGATTTCCGTTGGGAGCTGTGCAGGCGTGTACAGGGTATGCGATGGAACGATGTTACCGAGCACTCTCTTACCAGCGATTACTATGATTACCTCATGTTCTATAATAAAAACAGAGATCTGTCTCAGGATGCCCGGGAAAAAGTCAAGCAGTCTCTGGTGAGGGCACGAAACAGTTATAAGAATATGTTTATTATGGACTATACCAACTGGGTTCTGTCAGAGTCCAAGGGTACAGTAAAGCTGAACAAAATTGCCCGTCAGATTTTTGCCACCTATTGTCCGTTTACGGCCAAAATCTGTGAAAGTCTGATGACCAATGGTGCATTTATTGACTCCCTGCAGCAATATACAGTAAAGAAAAAGCAGCATTTATTCCATCTAAATAAGATAGTTCAAAAATATACAGCCCAGGGCAAGTCAGTTCCCGAGGCTATTGAAACGCAAATTCAATTGACGGACAAGTAAAAATATGAATTATTTTGCATTGTTTTTAAAGAAAACCCTGCGCTATTGCCTAAAGCCCCTGTCCTTCCTTCCGGCACTTGCAATGATGTATATCATCTATTCTCTATCTGCACAAAACGGGGAAGTGTCAGGAACTTTAAGCTATGAAACCAGTAAATTTTTCGTTCTGGCTTATAATAAGGTTCTGGACAAGGGATATTCTAACGAATTTCTGAATATGCTAATTGTACAGATTCATCCTCTGGTTCGTAAACTGGCTCATGTGGGAGTCTATTTTGCTCTGGCCATTACCGTGGCCTTTCCCCTCTACGTTTATCGGATCAGAGGGATTTTTCTCTTCATTATCGGCGGTGTTTTTTGTCTGCTGTTTGCTCTTTTAGACGAATATCATCAATCCTTTGTAGCCGGCAGAGGACCTTCTCTGAGAGATGTAGGCATTGACAGCATCGGTATTTTTTCCGGCCTTATTGTTGCCGAGCTGATTTGCTATATTGGCAGGAAAACCTTATTTAAGCCGCTTTCTTTAGAAGAATATCGAAAAAAGAAGAAAGCCTATCTGAAAAACAGGCAGGAGGAAGCTCTCAGTGATCGAAAATGAGTACCGACAGGAACGTGGAATCCTGGTTGGAATTAATTTGAATAATGATCCTACCTTTGACCTCTCAATGAAGGAATTGAAGGAGCTGGCAAGAGCCTGTCATATAGAAGTGGTCTGTATACACAGTCAAAAGCTCTCCAGTCCAAATTCCGCCCTCTGCATCGGCAGTGGAAAGCTGCAGGAGATAAAAGAAGATATAGTCCTTTTTGAGGCAACCACGGTGATTTTTGATAACACCCTCTCTCCTGTCCAGGTACGCAATTTGAGCCGGGAGCTGAATGCCGTTATTTTGGACAGAACCTCTTTAATCTTGCGGATTTTTGAAGAAAGAGCCAAGACCGGAGAGGCTAAGATGCAGGTAGAGCTGGCCAAGTACCAATATATGCTGCCCCGACTGGTGGGGCTGCGTGACAACCTGAGCCGTCAGGGCGGCGCCAGTGGTGCATTGAGTAATAAGGGTGCCGGAGAAAAGAAGCTGGAGCTGGACAGAAGACGGATTGAGAAGCATATCAATGAATTAAAGCAGCAGTTGGCGCAGCTAGAGCTGAATAAGGCTACCATGCGAAAAAAACGCAGCCTTTCTTCCCTCTCTCAGGTTGCTCTTGTGGGCTATACCAATGCCGGAAAATCCACAATTTTAAACGCTCTGGTTTCACGCTTTTCTCAGGATGAATCCAAGCTGGTATTAGAAAAGGATATGCTGTTTGCCACTTTGGAAACCAAGGTACGTCAGATTGCTCCTCCCGGGAGAAAGCCGTTTTTACTTTCTGACACTGTAGGCTTCATTGATAAGCTGCCTCACCAGTTGATTAAAGCCTTCCGCTCCACACTTCAGGAGGTCAGGGAAGCAGATCTCCTCCTTCATGTAGTAGATTACAGCGATCCGGATATGACTGAGCACCTCAGAGTAACACAGGAAACCCTGCAGGAGCTGTCTGCTGCTCATATTCCCATGCTCTATATTTATAATAAGATCGATAAGGCAGAAGCCCCTGCAGTCAGTCGTCAGACAGGTAATCGGCTATATATCTCTGCTAAAAGCGAAGAAGGCGTTGTCGCTTTACTGAATGCCATTGAAGAAGCACTGAGTGCTTCGGATAAGGAGGTTACTCTTTTGCTTCCCTTTTCCCAGGGACACATCCTGTCTCTGCTTGCCAGGGAGGCTCAGATTCTCTCCACAGAATATACTCCGGAGGGAACTCTGCTTACGGTAAGAGGCTCGGCTGCAGTTATTGACCGCCATCTCTGCTATCAGATTGAATCCTGAAAATAAATCCCCGGCCTTTCGACCGGGGATTGGTTATTCTATCTACTTCTTTCCACAACATTTCTTATATTTCTTGCCACTTCCACAGGGGCATGGATCGTTAGGATATACCCGTTCTCCCTTGACTACCGTGGTAGAGGATTTTTGCTCCTTATAAAGAGCCTTTCTGGTTTCCTCATCAAAAATATCTTCCCACTCCTTAAGCTCATAAAGCCAGTCAGCACCTGCTGCCACCATATTTTTATAGAGAAGAGCCTTATCAAAGCCCAGATTGACTACCGTATCCTCTTCCATTTCTTCAATGGGATTTGCCTCCTTCAGGCTGTCATTAATACCATCCAGAAAACCTGTCATGGTCATGACACTTACTTCAAATTTATCCGCAAGCTCCTTCACCGTACCTGAAACCACTTCATCGGGAGTTTTGAGCAACTGCTCATATATTTCCTTCTCTGCCTCAAAATAAGTGCTCCAGAATCTCTGTAAATCCCCCTTATTCGCATTCTCAGAATAGGCTGTGTCTCTCCATGTTTTTAATAATGCCATTGTATCCTCCATTCTTACTCTATTCTGCCCGGTTTCCTGATCTCTTCAGAAGAGCAGAATAAAGCAATGTCTTTTTCCTCAACCAGTATAGCTTAAAAAACACTTAAAGTCCAGTATTCCCCTCTATTAATTTCCCAGCTTTCCGATAAATTCCTGTACACGCTGGTTCTCAGAGGCAAATAACTGATGAGGTGTTCCCTCTTCTACAATCACACCGCCCTCCATAAAGATAATCCGATCCGAAACCTCTTTGGCAAACTTCATTTCATGGGTAACAATAATCATGGTCATATGCTGCTTTGCCAGCTCCTTAATTACTTTAAGCACTTCTCCCGTAAGCTCCGGATCCAATGCCGAGGTTGGCTCATCAAAAAACAATACCTGCGGCTTAAGCGCCAGTGCCCTTGCTATAGACACACGCTGCTGCTGCCCTCCTGAGAGCTGATAGGGATAGGCTTCTGCCTTATCCTCCAGCCCCAGTTGACATAGCAGCCGCATTGCTCTTTCTCTGGCTTCCTTTTTTGATACTTTATCCACGCAAACAGGCGCATCCATTACATTTTTTAAAACCGTATAATGAGGAAACAGATTAAAATTCTGAAATACCAATCCAAAGGTGCGGCTGATTCGTTTAGCCTCTGCCAAAGGAGCCATCACCATTTTCCCATTTTCCTCCCATACCACCTTTTCTCCGGCATAGCTTAAATCACCGCCATCCATTTCCTCCAAAAGAGTAGCACAGCGAAGAAGGGTAGATTTTCCTGAGCCTGAGGGACCGATTATCGATACTACCTCCCCCTTTTGCACCGCCAGGGAAATATCCTCCAACACCTCCAATTCTCCAAATTGCTTTTTCATATGATTGATTTCCACTAGATTCATATTTCCTCTCATTCTGCTGCTTTGGCAGCACCTTAATCCCGAAGACTTTGTACCTCAGCACAAATCCCAAGCATTCCCTCAGCCTTATCCTTTTAGTCTTATTAACGGAAATACTTGAATTTTTTCTCAATATACTCCATGACAAAGGCAACAATATAATTAAAGATAAAATAGAATACTCCGGCAACCATCAATGGCATTATGGTAGTTTCCTTGGCACTGATCTGCTTGGCAATGGTAAACATTTCAGCCATGGCAATTACGGATGCCAGCGAAGTATCCTTAACCAGGGTAATGGTTTCATTGGTTACCGGTGGGAGAATCCGCTTAATCACCTGTGGAAAAATAATTTTGAAGAAGGTCTGTACCCTGTTATAGCCTAATATCTTAGCTGCCTCATATTGCCCTACCGGTATGGATTCAATTCCTGAACGATAGATTTCCGCAAAATAGGCCGCATAATTAATCGAAAAGGCGATGATGACGGCTACAAAACGATAGCCGGGAGATATCTTCATATCAAATACATAAAAGGGGCCGAAATAAACTACCAAAAGCTGCAGCATCAAAGGGGTCCCCCTCATAATGGCAATATATATTTTCACCAGGCTTCTCACCAGAAAATTCTTCGACATCCTCCCAAAAGAAACCAATAGTCCTAAAGGAAGAGAAAACAGCAGGGTGAAAAAAAATATTTCTACAGAAACCAGCATCCCTTTTCCCAATAAGGCAAGTATGGTAGACATTGGCATAACTAAAGTCCATCCTTTCATTAAAAAGGCTGTCCAAAGCAAGGCTCCTTCTTCCTGAAAAGAATCCCTCCTCGCTCCGGACAGCCTTAAATTCTAGTCTATTCCAGGCATACCAGACCGGACATTCCATAGTCTGAATATTTGTCAACGATTTCGGCAAAGGTCCCATCTTCCACCATTTCCATAAGCGTTCCCTCTACTGCATCCTTCAAAGCCTCATTTCCCAATAAGAAGCCGATACCATACTGCTCACTTGCCAGCTCCTGCTCCAGAATGGTAAAGCCCTCACCACGGGAGGCGATCTGGTAACTTGCCACACCTATATCCACTGCCAGGGCATCGATTGCACCTGCCTCTAAATCCATAAATGCCGTATTATAATCTGCATACTGCTCCATACCGGCAAAGGTAGCCGCCAGATCAGCACCGGGAGCTTCCTCTAAAGCTGCAAGAGCAGAAGAATCCTGCTGCACCCCCACGATCTTACCTGCAAGGCCCGCTTGATCCTTGATATCGGAATCTGCCCTCACCACAATAACCTGTTTATTGTTTACATAGGGTACAGACCAGGTATAGTCATTTTCCCTGCCGTTAATGGTAAATCCATTCCAAATACAATCGATGGTTCCTGAGGATAATTCCATATCCTTAGCTGCCCAGTCAATAGGCTGCTTAATCAATTCCCAACCGTTTCTGTTGCAGACCTCCTGTGCCAGATCCAGATCGAAGCCTACATACTCTCCATTATCATCCATATATCCATAAGGAGGAAAGCCTGCATCAAAGCCTACCGTAAGAGTAGTTCTCTCCTCATTTATTTTTTCTGTTGCCGCTTCCTCCTGGCTGCCTGCAACTGCTTCCTCGGTCTGTACGGGTGCTTTGTCCACATCTGTTTCTGTGCTGCCATTACCACAGCCGGCCAACACAAGCATCATTGCTGCCATCATGGCAGAAACAAATTTCTTTTTCATCATTTCCTCCCTTTCTGCTGCTTCAGCAATTTACTACACTAAATTAGCCAGGCTCTATCTTATCAAAACTCTTTTGCCTTGTCAAGCCTTGGCTGTCCGTTCAAATCGATTTACCATACCAAGAATTTCTTCCCTGTATTGTGGATAAGCCTCCACCGTTTTTTTAATTTCCTGCTGTGCCTCTGTAGCCAGTCTTTTGTTGTATTCCATCTGCACCCGAAGCTTCTGCCGCCTTTCAATCAGGTTATGCCGAATTTCTACCATTTCCTTTTTATCCAGCAAAGCCTCCGGCTGATGAAGCCAGATTTCCGGATCATGAAGCTGATAATGCTTTAACAGCTTAAGCAATTCCCTTCTATGACGATCCAGTTCTCCCCGATTTCTCCTGTCCTTAATCCTCTCCTCTTTTTCTTTCTGGTATTTTTCCCAGATGTCCAATAGCTCTTTTCCGCTGTTTACCCGATATTTCATATAATAATAATCCAGCAGATTGGTATTATTCACATACCGGATGCTTACCGTATTTTTTAACAGGATAATTTTATTGATCCCCTTATCCGTTTTCACTAACTGAGTGGAAAAATCCAGGTACTTAACGTATAAGGCAGTGAGCGCTACGGCACCTCCGGCGAGAGTAAGAAGATAACCTATTTTGGTATCCATCTCAAAGCCGAATTGGAGGATTGCCAGCATAAGCAGGCAGGCAAATGCAGCAATTATACAAATAAAGACCATTCCCTTTATATTGGCAATATCCCGCTGCAATTCCTGTCTTCGATATTGATAAGCGTGCTTTTCCCCCTCCAGCCTGCTCATATCGCCTCTGATCAACTCCCGATACTCCTCTGCCTCTTTAATATCCTGATAAGGCCCGGGCATTACCTCTTCATAACTTTCCATCAGTCTAAACTGCCGTTCATTCAAGCGGTTTTTCTTTTCCTGATACTCTTTTCTTGCCCCTTCACAAACAGCAATTTTCCTGGCATTTTCCTGCACACATTCCATCTCTGATTCCGGAAGGGCTTCAATTTCCTCCATGTCCTTTAAATAGGCCGTAACCATATTGTACTCTTCCGATAACTGGTCTAGCTGACTGGATGATGCATTCATCTGCTCCACACAGCTTCTGACGAACTTTTGACGTTCATATTCATCATTCATCTTCAGCATATCCCTGTCCTTCATCAGGGTTTCCCAGTCCCAATTCTCTATGGAGGAACCATCCCATTCCAGTTCCAGATCCTCCTCCTCAATTCCCCGTTGAAAATACTCTACAATGCGGTTCCACCATTTCATTAACCCTTAACCTCCATTTCTCGGTAGGCAGCCTTTAAATACTCTACACGTTCCCTTAGCTTTTGCCGATAGCCCAACGTATCTGATTCTTTTTTCCGCCGAATTCCTTCCAGCAACCCGGCTCCCTGACTGTCCTGCCAATTTTCCTTAAGCTCTTCCAGCCTTTCCTCCAGCAATAGAGAATCCTCGTAGAGCTCCTCATGCTCTTTTAAAAATTCCATATATTCTGGTTCCGACATGGATAATCTTTTTGTCAAAAGATACTGTCTGAGGCTTTCCAACCGCCCGGTTATTTCATAGGCCTTCCAAAAATACTCTCCCGCCTGAGAAAAGTAGAATCTTCTTGCCAGACTGACTCCACAGCCATGATAGATTTTCCCTCTTAAAGACTCTTCTTCCTTGGGAAGCTGTCCAAGCAGCCTCGTATACTCCCGGTCTGCCAGCCCAAACTGTCCCTTCTCCAGCAGCGTATCTGCTTTAGCCTTCCGTTTTTCGTAGACGTTCATTTGACTGTTTTCAGTAATGGTTAAAAGTATACTGTCCCTCTCACTGTGAGAAAAGAAGCCGGTATAATCCAAAATCACTGCTACAAAGGCCTTTAGGGATGCCTTCCCCCGCAAGGCTGTCCTTAATCCATCAGCCAATTGGGGAAGGCAGCACTCCTTCTCCAGCCAATCTGCCAATCCCTCACTCATTAGGCCCTCCTCCAGCAGACAGGCATTTTCTTTCAAAAAAAAGCAAAGTTCCTCCACCGAGTAGACGATGACCCCCATATGCTCCGGCTCATAGCCCTTTTTGGCGCATTCTCCAAGACATAATCTGATGCTCATTTTTCCTCCAGCCCTATAATTCAATGGTTTCTTCCCATACCCGATTCGTAGAAGGGTAAAACTGTCCAAACCCCTTGTCAACGGCCTTCACCTGAAGCTCCCTGGGAGAGCTCAGCCAGGCCTCCAGGTGGATTCGGCAGTAATGCTGCCCCCGGCTTTGTAATCCGCTCAGGAGCATAGAGTATTCTACAATATTCCTTCCGGTTAATGGAGTGATCCGAAAGCTAAGTTGGTTGCTTCCTTCCAGAATAATGTCCCATTCCTTCCTGCAGTCATACCAATTGTTTCCTCCATTGAGAATAGCCAGATAAGACTCCTCCCCCTGTCTCAACAGGTTCATTCCCACATTAGCGGTTAGCTTATCCTCTCCCAAATAGACATAGCTTTGTGCCAGCCTGTCCGGCTCCAGCTTCTGCAGAAGCCCCTGACAGGCTCCTTTACTGTAGAGATTGTTTCCACGAAATACCCTTCGGTTTTTACAGATAAACCGCAGCGATGCCTGATACCAATCGCCTCCAAAGCCATCTCCGATCAGATAAACCGCAGATATACTGCGGCCTTGAAAGTCCTCCTGACACAGCCGTAAAAAACCCTCATCCTTATTTTGGGCACCTTGGCCGAAAAATCCTTTCCACTGAGGATAAGCTTTCCTTTCAATAAGTGTAACCAATGGTGTAGTGTTGCGATTAACTGACAGACGAAAGCTGATCAGTGTACTCTCATCCATTTCGTACAGCATTACCTGCCCCTTCCAGAGGCTCTGTTCTGTATGCAGATTATACCAGAAGAAGCTCTCCTCCTTGGTCATAAGCTGCATTTCTATTCGAGGAAGCTGCAGATACTCTGTCATTTCCCTGAGTGCTGTTACTTTGTCTGCATCCAGACGGTCTACCACGAATACAATGGCGGCCACCTGCTCCAGAGTAATTTCCAGGTTCAGCAGAGAAAGACTTTTCTTCACAAAAAGTGCCAGCAAAGCTCTGGAGGCATATCTCTGCCCCATAAGCTCAACCGATTCTCCCAGATAAGCCTTTTCCAGCAAATGATCTACCATGCCCCTGGAATCAGTTTCTCCCCGTTCCAGCGCTTCCTTACCCATAGCCCAAAGATTTTGTTCCTCCTGCCGATACAGACAAAGCGGCAGATTATAGTCCTCCATCCCTGCCACCATGGAGAAGGTGTAGGGCTGGTTTTCTCCAATACGCAAAAAACTGATTTGAGCAGTTTTCGAGGACAGTTGATAGCCAATCAGATATTTTCCGTTATTCCTTTTTCGAAAACTCTCTTTCCCAAAAATCATCCTGCCTCTCCTTCTATCGGTCTCTTTGTTGTTACAGGCGGAATATCTCTTCTGTCAGATATTCCTTTTTCCAATATTCTTCCAATAACTGCTCGGTCTGGTCAAATTCCTCAAGCTGCAGATATTCTGCCATACGATTGATTAGCCCGTAACGGCTTTCTGCCCTTTCCCCCTCTTCCCACTTTTTCGTCAGTACACCGCTTCCCATCATCTGCTCCTGATTATCCTGCTCACAAATGATATAATACCTTAACTCTTCTCCTGAGAAAAGAATGAATTCTGCAGAATACACTCCACCATACAACTCTTCCATATTTTCCCGAGTATAGACCTCTTCTTCCTCTGAACCGTTTTTACAATAATGAAGCACTATCCGCTCACCAGGCTTACCCTGATAAAAAAGAATGCTTTTATCCAGAAGGCTTTCCAGCTCGGGATAATTTTTGTATTCGAGCAAAAAGGGAAGGTGCCATTCTGTTTTCTCCACTGCTTCCCGAAGAAAAATCTGTACCAGTTCCTTGTCTGCTTCTTCTTTTTGATGCCTGGCATAATACTTCAAATATGCCAGATGAGTAATAGGATAGAGCTTAAAGCCTCTCCGATAGACCCTGGCTATATCACGAACCAGATACTCCTCCAGTTCCCTTCTCTCCCACAGGAATGCTTTGGCTCTCCAGGTCAGGAATGCTGCTTCCAGGGGTGTCTTTGCCCCTCCTGCAACATAGGCTTTGAACACCTCCAGATCCTCTGCCAGCTCCGTTTGGGAAAACAACATCTGCATCAGGAGGTTTTCACTCAGCTCATAGCTTTCTACATCAAAATCTCTTGCCGCCCGAAACAACGGAAGCATCTGCTCACAGGTTCCTCTGTAATGACGGGTCAGAAAGTTCAGCATGGGAAGATTGTATTTTCCCTTTTGAAAAGCCGTGTCGATAAGCCACAGCAAATTCTCGGGATTCTGCTTTTCTTCCTCCAGCATATAGGTGCTGATTCGTACCAATGCCTTTGGCTCCATCCGTTCCGGTCCAAAGCCCAGAATGAACTCATATGCCTTTTCATAGAACCCCCTGGAAACCAGATAATGAATCAGCTTCTTTTGCTCTCCTTCACCCAGAGCATCAGGACTGCATTCCTCCAGCCAGTTATCCAGCAGTCCCATCTTATCTTTTTCATAGTAATAGTCAAGCAAATGGCTTCTCAGGCGCTGCTGTTCTGTTTCCAGAAGGGCAGGGCTCTCACTGAGAAAAATAAACTGTCTTTCATTTTCCGGCTGAATAGGCTGCCAGCCCCCTCTGTCCTCACAAATATACAGAGCCACTCCTAATGCTCCATCAACCTGTCCGCCAATTTGAGGCGCCAGAGCAGAAAGTGACAAAAAAGCCTTCGGATACTCCTCCTGAGGTACCAGAAAGCGCTGTCCTCTCCCATCTTCTCTGAACAAAAGATAGTTTTTCCCCGGCAGAAACACACGGGCTTCCTTCTGATGGAAGTCATAGGCACTTTCTTCCTTTTGGTGCTTTGGCACTACGATCAGGCGTTCATCCCTTCTGTCGGTAGTTACAAAGGAATGAAGGAACATCACCCGTTCTAAGGCAGCAGCATTATCAGGAGTCAGCATAGCAGGCACTAATATATGCTCATACAAATAGCCCAGATCCTCATTAATCCTCTCTTCATAAAGCTGCTTTAGCAAAAACCGCTCTATCTTTGGTGCATATACCAGATAAAGCTCCTCCAGGTCCTCTCTGTTCTCATAAACATAGCGGTAGAGATATGCCGCATTGGGATAGCTTAAGCTGCTTTCATAGGAAAAATACATTAAAACCATTCTGGGAATGTCGATCTTCTTTAGCTGATCCAGTGACATCATATAATATTCATACAGACGGGTAATTTTTAATCCACCGTAAACGGCTTTTTCATACCAGGGAAAATATCTCTTCTCCCTCTTATTTCCCTTAATCAGTAAGCTGCACAATGACTGCAGCATAGGCAGATTCTCCTCACTGGTGCAGATATCCTCAAGAAGGCGGCGCAGACTGTCCGAATACTCCTTTTCCCTCAATGCAAGGTATTGGAGCACTCCCTTTACCTCTGCAGACAACATATTCCGTTTCTGTCCAAAGTGAAGAATCCTGAGCTGTACCGGCTCCAATTCCATCAGCAGAGTAGGCTGATAGTTAAGCAGCATAACGGCTTCCGTGTAGAGCACCGGGCTGGTGCAGCCAGACTGAAATACTTCCAGAAGAAACTCCCATTTTTTCTGGGTATTGCTGCTTAACTCATGGGACAGATACAGCATCAGCCAGGCAATCTGCCAGCTGCCCTTTTCTCCATAATACAGCTCAGTGATTTTTTGTCCGACAAACTCCTGGTGCTCCCCATCCTCCTTAAGAAGAGTGGTCAGATAAAGATAATAAGCATAGGTAATCGGATCCTTTTCCTCCTGCAGGTTTTTCCCCACTCTATCCAGAAGCCATCTGGCCTCAAGCTGCTTGTCCGAGGTAATGTACATGTGTGCCATAAACAGCTTGGAATGAGGATTACGTTCATCCGTTCCCCTCATTTTTTCCAAAAGGCTCTCTGTCTCCTTCCGCCAGCGGGGAGCAGCTATTCTTTTCGCTCTGAAATCTACATATAAATTGGTCAACTGAGCCTTCATTCTTTTCAGGCTGCGACGCTTTTCAATGGCTATTCGCATACGGTGATGCTGATTCTGCCAGACCTCCACCTGTAGAATCAGACAGCCATAGGCATACTCGAAAAAAATCTGTCCGTAATTTTTGCCCTGATGAAGCCTGTTTGCATGGAGATAAAGAGGGAACATACAGCAGTTTCCCAGAAAATCGCTGTCCCCAAGGCAATCCTTTTCCAGAGAAAGAAAATCTCCCTCTGTCTTGAGATATACTTTTGTATACCCCCAGCCATCTTTTTCAATCTTTAGCTCTTCTTTCCGATCTTCCTCAATATTTTCAAAATGTAAAATGGTACTCTCTACCTTATAAGTTACCGGCTTTTTCTTTCTTATCCCCTGAAGGAACTCTTCTACTGCCTGTTCCTTTTGGGTTCCCACAAGCCCTCGATACAACTCCCGTTCCTCTTCCTGTGCGGTAGATAGAATTTCAGAAAAATCCGGCTGAAAGAACAGCTTCACAGCCTCATTCCAGCTTGTCCTGGCCAGATTGGCAAAATGGAACAGATTACGGATTTCCCCTAAGGAAGATTCCAGCTTTATCCTGCTGTGCCTGATGAGATAGGGAATCTGCTTTTCTCCACGGTTGGAAATGAAGGAAAGGCTTCCCCTGGCTTCTCCTTCCTGAGGTAAGCCATTTGCATCAAAAATTAGACTGAAATTAATTTTTTCTCCCTGAAACTTTGTAGGCTCAACCTTCATTCTGGGGTCTGTACAGACAAGATATCCCTTGATCATTTTCCCACTTTTGCTTTCCACCGTAAAGCCGTTCTCCACTATGCCATCCACCGGCTCTGCTTCGATCCTTTCGCAGGAATAGAGTAAATCCGATTCTATATTCTTATCTACTGCTTCGGTTTCCAGATGGTCTTTCACTTTCTTCCCCTTTTTCGGACTTTGATATCGTTATTATATGATGTTCAATGATATGCCCATTCCTGCAAGCAGGATGCTCATTTCATTGAACGTTTACATGACTCTGAATGATTACATTATATCATTACAACTGCCCCCTTGGCAACTTGCGCATCTTAGCTGCATATTCTGGTAATAAACCTATTGGAGGAAGATTTATGCCAGATTCTTTTGAAGGAAATTTACAGGTCAATGTTACAGAAGAAGGCTATTTGCGCCCCATTGAAAATGCTACGGTAACCATCGCCGATACCGGTAATCCGGAGGTGATTGTAGATGAACTCCGTACAGATTCCTCCGGTCAGACTCCTCGCTTTCCATTGGCTGCTCCTGATCCTCAGTATAGTCTGGAGCCTGATCAGCTCCAACAGCCCTATTCTGAGTATAATTGTCTGGTGCAGGCTCCCGGTTACGAAAGCAAGATGGTTTCTGCCATGCAGATTCTCGCAGGTACCAATTCCCTGCAGCCGATTCGTCTCCGCCCCCTTACCCCCGGGCAGGCACCTGGCTCCACGGTAATTCCCACCCATACTCTGTACGGCTATTACCCTGCAAAAATTCCGGAAGCGGAAGTAAAGCCAATGGCCGAGAGCGGTGAAATCGTTTTAAGCCGAATCGTCATTCCGGAGTACATTGTGGTTCATGACGGGGTTCCCTCTGACCCTACTGCCAACAACTATTATGTAAGGTACAAGGACTATATCAAGAATGTTGCCAGCTCGGAAATTTATGCAACCTGGCCGGAAAGCACTATTTATGCCAATCTTCTGGTGATTATGTCCTTTACCATGAATCGGGTATATACGGAGTTTTATCGGGGCAAGGGCTACGACTTTACCATCACCTCCAGCACTGCTTACGACCAAAAATGGATGCCTAACCGTAACATCTACGAAAACATTGATTACCTGGTGGATACCATTTTCAATAACTTTCTCTCCCGCCCCGGTATTCGCCAACCTATTCTAACCGGATACTGCGATGGAAACCGGGTTTCCTGCGAGGGCTTAAGTCAGTGGGGCTCAAAAGCTCTGGGAGATTCCGGCTACAGTGCCATTGATATTATCCACTATTACTACGGCAGTGATATGTATATTAATGAGGCGGAAACCATCAGTGGGGTTCCCTCCTCATGGCCCGGCTATACCCTTACCATCGGTTCCTCCGGTCTAAAGGTGGAGCAGGTACAGGAGCATCTTAACCGCATCGCCCGTAATTATCCTGCTATCCCCAAGATTACTGTAGATGGAGTCTATGGACCTGCTACCGCAGAAGCAGTAAAAGCCTTTCAAAAGATTTTTGACCTGCCTCAGAGTGGCGTAGTAGATTTCCCTACCTGGTATGCGATTTCCGACATTTATGTGGGTGTCAGCCGGATTGCTGAGCCGGGAGCATACTGATATACCAAACTCTGGCCGGAAGACAGCAAAAAGCAGAAGGTTTCTGTTGCCGGAAATCCTTCTGCTATTCTCAGCGTATTGGGGCGGAAGCTGCTACATTTGAAGTTCCTCTGACAATTGTCCCACAACCTCCTGGATACGGGATACATTTTCCCCCGTCTCATCATATTTTTTCAGCATATCTGTGGTAATTTCCTTACTGCCTGCCACGCTTTCAGTCATGACCACCATAATATCTCTTACCTGCTGCATATTCTCTACCATGTTTTTGTTGGAATCCTCTACCTCCTGAATCGCTTTGCCTACCAGATCCATCTGATCTACCAGTTTCTGGGAACCCTCATGAACATTGCTTACTGCACCATTTACTCCCTCCAGCTTCCTGGTGGTCGATGCAACCAGACCAAGAATGGCTGTAATCGAATCTTCCATTCGTTGAGAGGTATCCTCCAAATGATGCAATGACTCCATGATGGTGCCTGAGGAGGTCTGAGTACCATTGCTTAAATTTCTGATCTCGTCTGCCACTACCGCAAAGCCTTTCCCTGGCTCCCTTAAGCACTTCCAGCCCATAGCTTATTGTCAGGATGACACAAAAAATTCTCCAGTATCTGAAAATCGGGAAGATTTTAGATACTGGAGTTAACTTCTTTACTCTGTCTGCAGATAAAATGCTGATGACTGTTCTATTTTAATTCTATTTGGTTAATAAAAGCATGATCTCATTGCTTCTTTGTATAAAATTGCTCATGGCTTGGGCGTCCAAAGGCGCCTGCTGGATTTTCGCCAGATCATAGAGCTGTTCACAGATCATTTTGCTGTTTTCTCCATCCTGGTGTTCAATCACATACTGTACCAGCGGATGGTTCGCATTTAATACCAGAGCTTCACCTTCCTGACCACCAAACATGGACATATCCATCCCCGGCATTGCATACATCTTCATCATATCCTGCATACGGCGACTCTCCTCCGAAAGGGTAATGACAGCGGCAATCTTCTTATTCTTCAGCTTCTCCAGCTTAATCTGAAGTCCTTCCTTTTTCAGGGCTTTTTTGAAGAGCTTTCCCAACTCCTCCGCCTGACCTGCCAGCTCCTCCTGAGCCTTTTTACTGGTCTTGGCCTTCATGGTATCGGTTACATCCGCATCAATACGCATAAATTTAATATGCTCATTCTTACTCTCCAGTTGGGAAATAAAGGGCTGATCAATATTGTGAGTAAGAATGACCGCATCCATTTTAGCGGCCTTAAACATATTAATGTACTGGCTCTGCTGCTGTTCATCAGTTACATAATAGATAATCTTTTCTTTTGTTTCCTCCTGTTCGGCTTCTTCTGTATTTTCCTCCTCTGTGTCAGAAATCACTTCCGCTTCCACCACATTTCCTTCAGCATCTACTGCTTTTTCTTCTGTGGCCTCTTCCTGGTCAGTAGGCTTGACCTCCAGACATTCCGGCAAAGTCAGATATTTCCCCTCCAGATTTTTAAAGAGAATATAGTCTGTCATCTTCTCGCAGAATTTATCATCCTTCAGACAGCCAAACTTAATGAAGGGACTGATGTCATCCCAATACTTATCGTATTCCTCCTTTTCGGTTTTACACATACCGGATAGCTTGTCCGCCACCTTCTTGCTGATATATTCCGAAATCTTTTTCACGAAGCCATCATTCTGGAGTGCACTTCTGGATACATTAAGAGGTAAATCAGGACAGTCAATTACCCCCTTAAGCAATAACAAAAATTCAGGAATAACCTCTTTGATATTGTCTGCGATAAATACCTGATTATTGTATAGCTTAATGGTTCCCTCAATGGATTCATATTCCGTATTGATCTTGGGAAAATATAAAATTCCTTTTAAATTGAAAGGATAATCCATGTTCAAATGAATCCAGAACAACGGCTCCTTATAATCCTTAAATACCTTCCGGTAAAAGTCCAGATAATCCTCCTTACTGCATTCATTAGGATGCTTGGTCCAAAGAGGCTGGGTTTCATTCATCAGCTCAGGACGCTTTTTGATTTTCAGTCTGACCGGCTCTTCCTGATCCTCTCCCTCTTTTTTCTCCGGCTGAATGGTTTCCACCACTTCATCGGTATCCAGTCTTTCACTTTCCAGAATCACCTGTGTTTCTGTTGTTTCTGCCTGGGATAAATAAATCTCAACGGGCATAAAGGAGCAGTATTTCTGAATAACCTCTCTGGCCTTGTACAGATTACAGAACTCCAGCACATCCTCATTAACAAATAGAGTGATGGTGGTTCCTACCTGATCTCTTTCCCCATCGGTCATGGAAAACTCCGTTCCTCCGTCACATTCCCAGTGTACTGCTTTTGCCCCCTCCCTATAGGAAAGGGTATCAATGTGTACCGCATCAGCCACCATAAATGCAGAATAGAAGCCCAGGCCGAAGTGGCCGATAATCTGATCCTCATTGGTTTTATCCTTATATTTTTCAATAAAATCTGTGGCCCCGGAAAAGGCGATCTGGTTGATATATTCCTCTACCTCCTCCGCAGTCATTCCAATTCCGTTATCCCTAAAGGTCAAAGTCTTTGCCCCGGGATTGACAATCACTTCTATTTTCCCTTTATAATCTGTGGGAAGACTGTATTCTCCCATCATATCCAGCTTTTTTAGCTTGGTAATTGCATCACAGCCATTAGATATCAGTTCCCGGAAAAAAATATCGTGGTCAGAGTACAGCCACTTTTTAATAATAGGAAAAATATTTTCACTGTTGATGGATAAGGTTCCTCGTTTGTCTGCCATATTGATCACATTCCTTTCTATGCACTTATCTTTTTACCAGCAAGCTCGAAAAAATCAATTCATCTGCTGCTTTAATCGTTAGTATACAGTTTACCCTTCCTTGATATAAAAGTCAACAGAAAACTAGCACTCGCCTGTTTCGAGTGCTAATAATTCTTTGTGACCCTTGAATTTCCGGGCTTTTTTCAAATCTTAAATTTTTCTAAATCCACTGAGAAAATATCTGATCTCCCATATACTCCTGATAAACTTCAAAGAAATTGGTCGTATTTACCTGCTCATCATGAATCAGGCTCACCTTTTCCCATAACGCAGTATTCATTGCCTTTGTCAGTCCCTGTACAAAGGAGGCATATTTTTGTCCGAAAACCTCTTCCCTCTTCTCCTCTACGATCTGGATTTTGTTGGCATCCGTTTCTTCCTGATTAAAGGTAGTAATACATTTGATAATGTGATAGCCACATTCCGTTTCCACCACCTCACTGATTTCTCCTTTTCCCAGATTAAAGGCGGCTTCCTCAAAGGCCTCATTCATTTGTCCTTTTCTGAAAGAATATTGAGATTCCGTATCTTCATTATAGGTACTGATCAGACGATTAAAATCCTGGCCCTCTGCAGCCATCTGACGGATTTCCCTGGCTCGATTGTAGGCTTCCTGCTTTTTTGAAGAAGAAAATTCCGTTTTATTGCCCTTCTCATCCAGGGTGTAGGTCTTAATTAAAATATGCTCTACCGTGATGGTTCTGGCTTCATCATCGCTGACCTCCGGATTCACATCCTTAATCAGATAATGATACACCTTGTTTGCCAGGGCATAATCCTGATAAAGCTGACGTATGGTATCCCTGCTTATCCCCATAGCCTCAATTTCTCTCTCACTTAGCCCACCATAATAAGCCTCTGCGGCCTCCCTGACCTTTTCCTCCTCTTCCCTGGTCAGCTTCACCTGCTCCTTCTGGGCCAGCAGGGTCATGGCCTTAATCTGAGAAAGCTGAGCCAGTACCATCTCTTTCAGATTATCTTCAAGGGTTACTCCGTTCAGGCTGGTATCCCATATCTGCTGCCCATAGACCTTTTCGTAGCGGCACTGTGTAGTTGTCAGATAGACCATTAATTCCGGTAAACTGCAGGAAGTCTGTTCAATACGGAAAACCTCATTCGAACCAAAGCCGGTATAAAGGACAATCTTTGTATTCCCCTCTTTACAGCCGGACAGGAAAAGAATGCCTGCCAGACAGCAAAGAAGCAGTTTTATTTTTCTTTTCATCTTTCCTCTCATTCTGCTGCTTTAACAGCATTTTATCCGGGGCCATGTCCATCAGCATAGATCCCCGCTCCCTTTTCTTGATCAAAGTTAAGTCTAAAGTCCATTCGTCATTTTGGCATCACTAAAACCAATTTTCGTTTTGGTGACCAGAATCTGACGCGGTATCCGCAGCTTCAGCTCCTCTACATGGGAGATAATACCCACCAGACGTTTTCCCTCACTTAAAGCATTCAGTACAGCCAGAGCCTGCTGCAGGGATTCCTCATCTAATGAGCCGAAGCCCTCATCTACAAACATGGTATCCAGACGCACTCCTCCCGAACAGGCCTGTATTTCATCAGCCAGTCCCAATGCCAGGCATAGAGAAGCCTTAAAGGCCTCCCCTCCGGACAGGGTTTTTACATTACGAACGGAGCCATTATAATGATCAACAACCTCTAAATCCAAACCTCCCTGGCTGCGGTTATTTTCTGTGTCTTTTTTTCGAACCAGAGTATACTGTCCACCGGACATTACCTCCAAGCGAAGATTGGCCTGCCTTAATATCCGGTCAAAATAAGCCATCTGCACATAGGTTTCCAGCATAATCTTCCCCTTCTCATTCTGTCTGCCGTTCACCGTATCATGCAGAGCCTTCATCCACCCGTAATCAGCCTCTTTTTTTTCCAGAAGTATTGCCTTTTGACGGATCTGCTCCAGAGCAAACCGATTTTTTTCCAGTCGATATCCTATCGACTCCCGTGTATTACTGATTTCTCTTTTTCTGTCGTTTAAGCCTTTTAGCTCAGCAGTGAGCTGATCCAGGTTCCTGTCCTGAATACCTGCAAGCTCTTCCTTTTTTGCCTGAATCTCTCCCTCCAGCAAAGACAGCTCCTGAAGCAGTCCGTTTCTTGTTTTTTCTGCCTCCTCTTTTTCCCCAAGGAGGCTTTCCCGCTCCTTTTGCCGTTCATAAAGCTGCTGTCTCAGTCTTCCGGTTTCCGGCACCCTAAGGTCTTCTCCTAGAAGCTCTTTTAAACAGCGCTCCTTTTCTTCTGTCTGCCCCTGAAGTCCCGCTGCTTCTTTATTTATTTGCAACAGTTCCTGCTCCTTTTTTTCCAGCTTTTTCCTTGCCTGCTGCCATTGCTCCCTTGTAGGTGCTTGGTCGGAATACGGGGCCGGCTTCGGATGACTTAACGAGCCACAGACCGGACAGGGCTGTCCTTCGATCAGTGTTCCTGAAAGCATACCTGCCTGATGTTCCCAAAAGGCCTGTTCCGTTTTCAGATATTCCCCTCTAAGCCTCTGTCTCTCCTGTTCTTCTCTCCTATAGCTCTCTTTTGCCCGTTCACAGGCTGTGTAAAGCCTCACAAGCTGCTCCTTCTCCTTCTGCATTTCCTCCAGTCTGGCAAGCTGTTCCCGAAGGCCGGCAATCTGCTCCAAAAGCTGCTCCAGTCTCTGGTCATATGCCTTTACCTGCCGGCATCGCTCCTGTGCCTCCTCCAGCCTTTTTTTATCCTGTTCCTGCCGGCGCTGCTTCTCTTCCAGTTCTCCTGACAGTCTGTGATATCTGGTTGCCTCATTGATTTTTGCGGCCAACTCCTGAAGCTGCTGCTCCAGTCTCTGTATCCTGCTATTTTGAAAAACAAGCTCCTGCTCATCCTCCTGCATGAGGCTGTCCAGCAGTGCCAGTACCTCCTTCAAAAGCAGCTTTCCCTCCACTGCCCTCTGCCACTGCTCATAAAGCCTATGCCCATCTATGCAGCAGGTTCCGCTGATATACTGTGCAATACTCTTACGCAAATCTTCACATTCACCATAAAGGCTGCGGAAATCCCTTCCTATCTCGCTCTGCAAAAGCTCATATTTTTCAGTATTAAACAGTTGCCGAAAAAACTTCATTCTTTCTTCTGTTGAGGCCAGCAGAAGTTTTTGAAACTCCCCCTGTGCGAGCATGGCAATTCTGGTAAATTGCTGTCTGTCCACTCCCACAATTTCGGTGATTCTTTTCGTAACCTCCGTAGTCTTCGTCACAAGCCTTCCATCCGGAAGAGTCAGCTCTCCGCTTTCATTCTGTGTGGTCATTCCCTGTCCCCGCTCTTTCGGGCGTTGATATCTGGGACTTCGCCTTACCTTATACTCCCTTCCTCTACAGGTAAAAACCAGTTCCACAAAGGTGGAGCTTCCCGGCAAAGCATATTTACTGCGAAACATCTCCGGTTTTCGCACATCCCCGCTGGCCTCTCCGTAAAGGGCATAGGTAATGGCATCAAATATGGTCGTCTTTCCGGCTCCTGTATCCCCCGTAATCAGATACAGCCCCTTTTCCCCAAAAATACGAAAATCCAAACTGATTTCTCCGGCATAGGGGCCAAATGCCGACAAGGTTAACCTTAATGGCCTCATTTCTCCCCTCCTTCCCATATTTTCTCCAGCTTTTCTTCCAGATAGGCTGTCTGTCGCTCATTCAAGGGCTGATTATTCATCTTTTCATAAAATCCTGCCAATAATTCTATGGGGGAAAGCTCTTTATATGTTTGAACGAGTTGCAGCTCCTGCTTTTTTCTGGTGCGGGTATTGTCATATTCCAACTGCAAAAGTCCGGGATAAATCAGAGCCAGACGATGAAAGGCATCAGGAATATCCTCCTCATCCAGCAGGGTAATTCGGACAAAATCTTCTTCATTTATCTTTTCTTCCTGTCTTTTCTCCAATAATTCCGTAAACATTCCTCTTAAACAGATTGTCCTGCGTAGAGGCGTCAGCGGCACTTGCCGGGTAAACAGATTTCCCTTCTCCCTTACCTCCAGGATGGTAACTGATTTACTGTCCTCACTCTCAGAAAAGGAATAGGTCAGAGGTGATCCGCAGTAACGGACTGCTTCTCTGCCTACCCACTGAGAACGGTGAAGATGTCCCAGGGCAACATAATCAAAGGCTGAGAATACTTCCGCTGCCACGTTGTCCAGTCCTCCTATGGAAATTTCCTCTGAATCACTTCGAATAGCTCCGGTAACAAACTGGTGGCCCACAAGAATATTCCGTTCTTCCTTATTAATCTCCATCTGCTTGATCGCCACCTCCAGGGCAGTGCTGTAATCGATGATTTCCTCCTGCGGATAAAAGTGGCGCACATGTGCAGGCTTGATGAAGGGCAGTAAATAAACGTTCAGAGCCCCGTATTCATCTTCCAGAGTAATTCCCGTTATTCTTCCGTCGTATACCGGAGAAAGATACACTCCCGCTTTTCTGGTCAGTCTGCCCAGAAAAGCAATCCTTTCCGGTGAATCATGGTTTCCGCTGATGACAAAGACAAGACATTTTCTTTCCACCAATCTGACCAGAAAGGAATCAAACAGGGATATTGCCTCTGCCGGAGGATATATCCTGTCGTAAATATCTCCCGCAAGTAAAACTCCATCAATCTTTTCCTGATCGACAATACGCAAAATCTCTTCTAAAATATAGCTTTGATCCTCCAATAAGGAAACCTGATGTAATTTTTTCCCCAGATGCAGGTCTGACAAATGTATAAACTTCATCTTTTCCTCCTTTCCAAAGCGTTTTACACTGAGGACTGAAAGTAAAATCTCCCGGTGAAAAACAGGCAAGCCAACCTGAAGCTTGACCTGCCTGTTCAATCCTTTTATCAAAATCGTTCTGCACTAAGGTTAAGGATGCGCTGCTGTCCCTATAACCTATACCTCTACTACCCAGCCCTTAGGCCCTTCAATCTTCCCAAGCTGAATACCGGTAATCGTGTCATAAAGCCTCTGGCTTAAGGGGCCGATACCGCCCCCTGCAATCTCTACATCCGTATCTCCTTCTCTAAGATGCCCTACGGGAGAAATAACGGCTGCGGTTCCGGTTCCCCAGACTTCTTCTAAAGAACCGTCTAAAGCCGCATCAAAAAGCTCTTTTGCCGATATTCTTCTTTCCTCTACCGGGTAGCCCCATTCCTTACAAAGGGCAATACAACTGCTTCTGGTAACTCCGGGAAGAATGCTTCCGTTTAGCATGGGGGTAATCACCACGCCATTGATTTTAAAGAAAATATTCATAGCTCCCACTTCTTCTATGTATTTTCTCTCCACACCATCCAGCCAAAGCACCTGAGAATAGCCCTCATCGTGAGCCTTTACCTGTGCCTTCAGGCTGGCTACATAATTGGCTCCCGCCTTGGCTTCTCCCAGACCGCCTCGAACGGCTCTTACATATTCGTCTTCGATCCATATCTTTACCGGATTAAGTCCCTCCGGATAATAAGCCCCTACCGGAGAAAGAATAATCATGAAGCGATAGGTGTAAGAAGGCCTTACTCCCAGAAAAGGATCCGTCGCAATAATAAAGGGTCTGATGTAGAGAGAGGTTCCCGGCTTAGTGGGAATCCATGCCTCATCCATCTTTACTACGGCCTTAATTGCCTGCAGAAAATCTTCTTCAGGGATCGTTGGAATGCAGATTCTTTTATTCGTATTATTGGCCCGTTCAATATTCTGATCAGGACGGAACAACAGGGTTCTTCCATCCTCTGCTTTATAGGCCTTCAATCCTTCAAACATCTCCTGTCCATAGTGAAATACCATGGCAGAGGGGTAAAGAGAAATAGGAGCATAGGGTACGATTCTTGGATCATACCAGCCCTTTCCCTCTTCATAATCCATAATAAACATATGATCCGTAAAAATAGTTCCAAAGGTCAACGGATCATCCGCAGCAGGAAGAGGTTTGGGACTATCGGTCTTTTCATATCTGATTGTCAGCATATTGTTCACGCTCCTGTTCTGTCTCTAAATTTTGTACGTCTCCATTATTCTCCTAATTCATCAAAAAGTCAACTCCTGAACCAATATTTATGACACTTTTCTCCTTTACTTTTCTAAAATACTGTGCTATTCTTAATATGTTGTGGAAACAACTTATATTTTTTATTTTTATTTGGAGGACTTTGCAATGAACAAAGGTACAGTAAAATGGTTTAACAACCAAAAAGGCTACGGCTTTATCTCTGACGAAGCAGGAAATGACGTATTCGTTCACTACTCCGGCCTTGTAATGGATGGCTTCAAATCCCTGGAGGAAGGTGCTGCAGTAGAATACGAAGTAATCAACGGAGAAAAAGGACCTCAGGCAGTTAACGTAGTAAAATTGTAAAAATGTCTGCATTTACGAATGCTCACATTACCCTTAATCATTAACACGATGTGCCTTTTTTATTATATAAATGGAAAGAATACTTTCGCTTTTGTTTAGTAAGAATAAGCAAGCAGTTTAATGAATTAATGAAAAAGCTGTTTCATTCGGAACCCTCCGGTATCCGATGCAACAGCTTTTTTATTTTCTAGTACAACGAATAATAAGTTTCTGATACATTGACGCAGAATGATTGTTTCATATGCGAGGCGGAGGAATGAGGCGTAGCGGTGGCTACGTCGATTGACGACAACGCCGCAGATGAAAAATCAGGCAAGTCAAGGTGTTAGTTACTTATTATTCGTTATACTAGTATAACGGTTCATAAATAACTCGACTATAAACGCAGAATATTTTTTTGAGTGTGCAGTTTCAAAAACGTAGGCGTAGCGGGCTACGCTGAGGAT
>SFDP01000071.1 GCA_004558185.1 Lachnospiraceae bacterium
CAGAGTTTTGCTGTTTGGGACTGGATAGGGGCAATATTCATGGTGCTGATAGCCCAGTCGTGGTAGAGAATACAAGAATACGTTCAGCAATGAAAAATGATAGCACGAATATGAAGCTATCGAGGCTGGCTGATTATGTAGTACAACAAATCATAGAATATAAAAAATATGGATTTGAAATCATCGGGATTATCGGGGCCAACCGTTCTCCTAATTGTGGCGTAGAAACAACCTCAGACAATAATGCAGAAATCAATGGAATGGGACTCTTTGTAGAAAAAATAGTTAATCAACTTTTGCAGGAAAATATGTCGGTTCCAATGATAGGTATAAAAGGAACTGATAATATACAGGAAAAACTTCATCAGTTGGTGAATCGGGAATTGTAGATAAAGAGCGGGCGATGCTGTCCATCGGGCGCTTTGCTGTACTTCCTTATCTGAGAAATTGCTTTTCCGGTGGGGGGGGGGGTGGTTCGATGAACAAGGTAATCCTATTTGGCCGCCTAATAGAGGATTTGATGGAGAACCTGTAACAACAACTTTACAACCGGGAACAGATGCTGGAGGTGGAAGAGGCGATAAAAGGCAACCTGCCTTACTTTCAATGTACCCTGATGACGATGCCGGGAATTGATATTGTCACAGCGGCAAACATCCTGTCAGAAATCGGGAACATTGAGCGTTTTCCAAATGCCAGTAAGCTGGCAAAATTCGCCGGGATTGCTCCGGTAAATTTTTCATCAGCAGGGAAAGGCAAGGATATGTGCCCGAAACAGGGAAACAGGCGGTTACAGGCCATATTTTATTTTCTGGCGATTCAGATGGTGCAGGTAGCCCCCAGCGGAACGGCGAGACATCCGGTATTCCGGGAATATTTCCAGAAGAAACAGGAAGAGGGAAAGAATAAACAGCAGAGATAGGATACACCCATGTTCTTTTTCTGCTTGTAAAAATAGGACTGAAAAAGCAATACTTTGTCGTAAAATGGTTTACTTAGGAACACTGAATATGTTAAAATAGTCTTGTGTAACAGCAAGGAAGAAAGAAAAAAGGATGCAAAGTTGTGAACCCTCTAGTAAATGAAGGAGGGTGATGCCTATGAGCGTCATAGAAGTATTGACATTATTGCTTGTGATATTTGCGGCATTGTCATACATAGACAATAAACACAACAAAAAATAGCATCCTCCAAACCGCCTAAAGTTTTAGGATGCTATTTTGCACTTAATACTGAGGGCATCAGATTTTGTATCTGATACTCTTTCTAACTTGATTATACACAAGGCACTTGAAATTTTCAAGTGCCTTTTAAAATTTTACAGAGAATGATTGATTTGTCGTAAGCGTCAAATAAGAACGTGTAGTGAAATATTTGGCGTTCTCTTGTAAACTTGGGGTTAGAGTTTTTAGAGTTCCCTCCCAAAACTCTAAATCCAGATAAAGGAGAATACCAATGGACATTTCCGCTTTAACTCCGGATAAACAGGTAAAACTTCAGTACTGGCTGGACGTGATCCGGCAATGCAGAGCCTCCGGTCTAACAAACCAGGCATGGTGCGAACAACATCATATCTCCCTAAAAAGCTATTACTACTGGATCGCAAAGATCCGGAAACTGGCGCTTGAAGAACTGCCCCGAAAGAGTCATGGATGCAGGCCGGTCATGGAGCAGACTGCGTTGATTCCGGATGCGGCTCCGGAATTTACGGAGGTATCCCTTCACGGCAGGCAGGATCCCTGTGCCGCTCCTGCAGCAGTACTCCGTGCCGGTACGGTGACTGTTGACCTCTTTGAAGATACGCCCCGCGAGTTGCTGGAGACCATTCTGAAAGCGGTGAGATCATGTTAGGTGACCTCTCCCGGGTGGAAAAGATCTATCTGCGCACCGGGTACACAGATATGAGAAAACAGCTGGACGGTCTGGTGGATATCATCCAGTACAGCTTTCAGCTTGACCCTTACAGCAATTCCCTGTTCCTTTTCTGCGGGAAACGGGCGGACCGGATCAAGGCAGTCCATTATGAAGGGGACGGCTTCTGCCTGTTCTATAAGCGCTACGAAAACGGCCGCCTCCAATGGCCGCGGACGGGCGAAGAAGCCAGACAGATCTCCCACCAGCAGCTCCGCTGGCTGCTGGAGGGCCTGAACCCGGAGCAGCCAAAAGCGGTCCGCAGCTGGGTTCCCCCGAAGCCTGAAAACCCCGGGAATTCCTTATAAATGCTGGAAAATCCTGCTGTTTTATGGTATAATGAATTTATCAGAACAGGAAGGTTTTCAGCCCATGCAGGATACAGCGCAGGAGTACCAAAAGCAGATCAAAGAACTGGAACAGCAGGTCCGGCTCCTTAGGGAGCAGGTTGATTTCCTTACCCGTAAACTTTATGGAACAAAATCAGAGAAGACGTCTGCCCTTGAAATAGAGGGACAGATGTCTCTTTTTAATGAAATGGAATCCTGTGCTGAGCCGGATGCCCATGAGCCGGATCTGGTGGAGGTCGAAAAATATCTGCGTAAAAGGAAATGTGCCGGCCAGCGGGAAAAACTGATAAAAGACATTCCCCGCAGCAAAGTGCTCCACACGATCGATGAAAGTGAACAGATCTGTGAGAGATGCGGAGGTACCATGGTAAAAGTTGGTGAGGAGTTTGTGCGTACCGAGGTACAGTTCATCCCTGCCAGCCTCAAAGTGGTTGACCATTACCGGGAAACCTATGAATGCAGGGCATGCCGCAAAAACGGGACGCCTTATATGGAGAAATCCCCGGTGCCCCATCCTCCGGTCATGCACTCCCTTGCATCTGCTTCCACGATCGCATGGCTTGTCCATCAGAAGTTTGAACTGGGCATCCCCTTATACCGTCAGGAAAAGGAATGGGAAGCCATGGGGCTGTCTTTAAGCAGGGCAACGATGTCAAACTGGCTCCTGGCCGTCTGCCGGGACTGGCTTTCCCATGTGGTCTCCCATCTCAGACGGGAACTTCTAAAGCAGGGATATCTGCATATCGACGAGACCCACGTGCAGGTGCTGAAGGAACCAGGGAGGAAGAACACTTCGGATTCCTATATGTGGGTGTACTGCAGCACCAGGGACAGCAAACGGCCGGTCCGGTATTTTGAGTACCAGCCGGGGAGGGGTGGGAAATATCCGGAAACATTTTTAAAAGGCTATACCGGATATATCCATACGGATGCTTATTCCGGGTATAATGGGGTGAAAGGGGTTACGAGATGTCTGTGTTACACACATCTGCGCCGCGCTTTTGTGGACGCGCTGCCAAAAGACATCCATGGCCCGGAAGCCTCAAAACCTGCGGAAGCAGTCATTCGTCTGAATAAACTGTTTGAGATAGAAAAGGAACTGGACGGCCTTCCCCCGGAACAAAAGAAAAAAGAACGACTTGACCGCGAGAAGCCGCTTCTCGAGGCTTTCTGGTCGTGGGCAGAGATAAGCTCTGCCGGGGAATTGCCAAAGTCGAAGCTCCATACCGCTTTCCAGTATGCCCTGAACAACCGGCAGGAGTTCTTCAACTATCTTGGGGATGGAAACTGCTCCATCAGCAATTCCCTTGCGGAGAACTGTATCCGCCCCTTTGTGATCGGCCGGAAGAACTGGCTGTTTGCCGGAAGTCCGAAGGGTGCTGCCGCAAGTGCGGGAATCTACACCCTGGTAGAAACAGCCAAAGCCAACGGCCTGGATGCAATGAAATACATCAAGTATATCCTGGCAGATATGCCGGGGAGTAGATTTCTCGAAAATCCGGAATATCTGGATGACTATCTGCCATGGGATCCCATGGTACAGGAACGTTGCCGATAACCACTGCCCTTTTAGTATAGAGGGTTAGTGGTTATTTTTCTATCCACCATCTTATTTGACGCTTACGATAGCCTGGTTGCCAATTCTGCAAAACTCTGTTATAATGCCTTCATGGAAGAGTACCCATGACAGGGTGGTAGCCTCCCGAGCCAATGAAACCGGCTTGCCGGAATACATAGGAAGGGAGGTGGCGCTCATGACGGCTTATGAGATCGTTTCGATTTTCATTGGGATATTAGCTTTGCTGATGTCTTTCGGCAGCTTGATTGTTGCGTTGCTTGCCTTTCTCGACAGAGATAGGAATAACAAACGAAAAAAATAATGCCGCTCCTGTCTGATCCACAGGAGAGGCGCCTCTCACAGAGAGGTAAATAGCCTATTCGGGAGCATCCGCTTTTGGAGTGGGTGCTCTTTCTATGTTCATTATATACTATGCCCCTGGATTTTGCAAGTATTAAAGAAATTTCGGGCAGCGTCAATTTACTTTCGGAAACGAAAGGTCAGAAATCACCCTTGTGATTGGTTTCGATTTGCTTCCCCTATTTTACCAGGTTCCCTACCTTTACTCTACTGGTTTTTTTATCCATCCATTGCTTCTGTATTTTACGGATGGGAAAGAAAGAACCCAAGGATTCATGAACTGCTGCGCAGCCCTTGACTTCTTTCTTTCTCATCCTGTGTGTAGTACTTAAGCACTGTATGCCCTTCTCTAGCAGATTAACTGCTGATTCAATATATCCCTCATCCATTTCATGCTGTGATTCTCTTTTCCGGGGATACTTCCCTGTAATCTCTCGGCGTACTTCCTTCCCTTCTGCGCTCTCCGTAGCTCCTTCACCAGCTCTTCTTTTTTCTCGATCCGTTTTTCTCTTTTCTGCTTATTCTCCTGATAGATCAACAGATCTATGATTTTTCCTCCGTTCATCCGATATGCCCTCAGCCTGGACATCTGATCCGCTCCTTTCCGGCTCCAGCCCATTGGACGGCTGCTCATCCGGCTTGACAGGACATGGCTCACCTGACCCTCTGCATGGCAGCCCCACACGGCACCTGCCTCTTCTGCATGGATTATTATCCCTTTCCAGTTGTTCATCAGATAGTTCAGGCTTTCCTCCACCTCACGGCATTTACTCTCTTTCTCCGTTACATCGATAATCTGGCGGAACAGCTTTTTCACACGGCTGCGCTCTTTTTGATAGATTGCTTCATAGATATCATTCTTTACCTCTGCCGCACTATCCAATAGGTGAACCACCGATCTCTGGATATACTTTTCCATATGGAATTTATCCAATACAAAATGGGCTTTTTCAAGGACCTCGCACCCTGCTTTAATCCAGGCAGCTCCATCTCCTGCAATCATGCTCGCCACCCTTGCGGTAGCTGCTCTCCAATGTTTCTTCCAGTATGGCTGCCGCAGCCCCCATGGTGATTCTTTGATGTCCCTCTATGCCAATCACCTCGTCCAGCAGATATACGGATTTCCCCGTCTTTTTTGATGTATAGCAGGTGCGTTTAAATCGGATACTGCCCAGCGGCAGAAGCAGTTCTTTGGGCTGGCCATTCTGCTCAACTACATAGGCCTCCAAGCGTTCCGCACTGTTTTTTATGGTCTGGTCCATCGTTTCCAGTGTCTCTACCAGAATGTTCCGTGCCAGATTCAGGCTTCTTTCCTGAAGTTCTTTCCCATAGGAATCAATATCAAGAGCTCCTTCCACAAATTTCCTCATGGTCTTTTCAATTTCATAGGTTTCTTTTTCGATAAAATGTTGTATACTGTTAATCATGGAAAGCACCTTTCTT
>SFDP01000072.1 GCA_004558185.1 Lachnospiraceae bacterium
CCATGTAATACCTCCTCTAAAAAACTATTAGTTTTTTCGTGTCTTTTAGAGTATGACATAAAGTCAAATCTTAGTTAAGGCGAGCGATTTGACGCTTACCTTTAATTGCCCCCATATCAAAGTTAATCTTTCAAATTGTACTTTTTCCACGCGGTTACATTTACGCAACTAATAGGTGCAAGCAGACTTTTGGATTCATCGTTGTGTACTATATTTTTCCATATTATGCTTTTGACACAGAACTTAGTCGATATAAAAAATTTTTTTACCGTTCTCATTAGGTATTCCTCTTTCCATATTGGATACATCTATATAGAAAACGAATTTCGTTTCTTTTTCTCTACAAGATTCTCACTATTTTTCAATATTTTTTATTATTCTTAAAAATTCTTCTTTTGATTCCCCTCCAACCAGTGTCAACACTGTTGTCCCATCCTCAGACAGTCAGTTAACAATACTCTCTTCCTGTGAAACTGCTTCAAAAAAATAAAGCGTCAGCCCATTTTCTTGAATGATATTAAGCTCAACTCCTTCATTATCAACATTAATCCAACATCACTTATCCCATACTCCACAATGTTAGGGGCTCTTATTTTCATGTTCATTCAAACAACATCCAAATGGGAAAAAGGTCTTTCTGTACCAGATGCTCAACTTCTAATAAGTCTATCAGAAATATTGGAAATTCCGGTAAGCGTACTTTTAGGAGAAATCATTCAATGCAAAAATAATAAGATGTGAGTATCAAAAGTAACCCACATCTTATTATCTGTTGGTGAACAGGTTTATTTAAACCCAAAGTTTATTGTATAAGCCTATATAGACTCAAGGCCCTCCCAGCCGCATCTTAAAATCCTCATACCCAAAGTGGGTGAGCTGCGTCAAAGCTCCATCTAAGCCCCGTCTCCAGATATTGGGAAGAGCCATACCGTTAAAGGTATTATTTTTACAAGTAGTATAGATGGCCATATCCCCAAATACCAGTAAATCTCCCTCTTTTAATTCCTGGTCAAAGCAGTAATCCCCGATTACATCACCAGCCAGGCAGGTAGGACCGCTAAGGCGGTAGGAATAAGCCGGTGCCTCTCCCTCTCCCACGGCTCTCGCCTGATATAAAGGAGGAGTATAAGGCATTTCAATCACATCCGGCATATGGCAGGCTGCACTGGTGTCTAAAATGGCAATGCGGCAGCCTCCATTTTTCACAATATCCAGTATGCGGGTGACCAGAAACCCGGCGTTTAGAGCACAGGCTTCTCCAGGCTCTAAATAAACCTGAAGCTGCCAGTTTTTTTTCACCTGATGGATACAGGCTTCCAGCTTTTTTAACCCATAGCCGGGCCGGGTAATGTGGTGGCCTCCACCCATGTTCAGCCACTTCAGCTTAGGTAAAACGAATCCAAACTTATCCTCCACTGCCTGCAGGGTAACCTCCAGTGCATCTGAATCCTGTTCACAAAGGGTATGAAAATGCAGTCCGTCTAAAAGTTCAGTCAATTCCTCTGTCATCTCCTGTTTCCAGACCTCGAGAGTTGTCCCCAGACGGCTTCCCGGTGCACAGGGGTCATAGATTTCATGCTCCTGCTGGGTAGAGCATTCCGGGTTGATACGAAGTCCCAGGCTTTTCCCTGCCTGTTTCGCCTTTGCTCCAAATTTTTTGAGCTGTCTCGGAGAATTGAATACAAGGTGATCTGCTGTCTCTAAAAGCTGGTCAAATTCCTCTTCCTTATAGGCCGCACAAAAAACATGAACCTCCTTTTGAGGCATTTTCTCCTTTCCCAGCATAGCCTCGTATAGGCCGCTGGCCTCCGTACCGGAAAGGTATTCTCCCAAAAGAGGATAAAAATCGTAATTGGAAAAAGCCTTCTGTGCCAATAAAATTTTACAGTCCGTTTTCTTTGAAAGCTCTGCCAATATCTGTCCATTTTGACGAAGCTGTCCTTCATCAATCACATAGCAGGGAGTAGGCAGCGAAGAAAAAATTTCTACCGGTGTCTGTTTGCCAAATGCCGTAAAGGGTGGTCTTCTATCTCTATGGTGGTTCATTTGTTCTCCTTTGTTTACTCCACCAACGTAGGATTATGGTTTTCTTTTCGGGGAAGCCCATGCTGATCCAGTGCTGCAAGGAAGGGATCGGGATCAAACTCCTCTACCGTATATACTCCGGCTTTCTTCCACTGTCCCGTAAGCAGCATCAGTGCACCGCACATGGCGGGAACACCGGTAGTATAGCTGATGGCCTGGCTTTCCACCTCCTGATAGCATTCCTGATGGTCACAGATATTATAGATGTAGTAGGTCTTTTCTTTCCCATCCTTTTTTCCCGTAAAAATACAGCCAATATTCGTCTTCCCATGGGTTCTGGGACCCAGGCTTGCGGGGTCTGGAAGCAGTGCCTTCAAAAACTTAATGGGAACGATCTCTTTTCCTTCAAAAACCACAGGAGCAGTGGAAAGCATTCCCACATTCTCAAGGCACTTCATATGAGTCAGATAGCTTTGTCCAAAGGTCATAAAAAAGCGGATACGCTTTACTTCGGGAATAGTTAAGGCCAGAGATTCGATCTCCTCATGGTGCAGAAGGTACATATCCTTCTTTCCCACTCCGTCAAATTCATATTCACGCTTAATGCTCATGGCAGGAATCTCCACCCAATGCCCGTTCTCCCAATAGCTGCCCGGGGCGGAAACCTCACGCAGGTTTACCTCAGGATTAAAGTTGGTGGCAAAGGGATAACCATGATCTCCCCCATTACAGTCCAGAATATCGATGGTATCAATAGTATCAAACTCATGCTTTTTGGCATAGGCACAATAAGCCTGGGTAACTCCGGGATCAAAACCACAGCCTAACAGTGCAGTAAGGCCTGCCTTTTCAAATTTTTCCCGGTAAGCCCACTGCCAGCTATAGTCAAAATAGGCGGAAAAACCGGCTTCCTTACAGCGTTTTTCATAGATCTCACGCCACCTGGGATCTTCGGTATCCTCCGGCTCATAGTTGGCCGTATCCATGTAATTTACCCCACAGGCCAGGCAGGCATCCATAATGGTTAAATCCTGATAGGGAAGGGCAATATTCATGACCAGATCAGGCTGATAAGCCCTGATCAGTTGGATTACCTGATCCACCTCATCTGCATCTACCTGTGCAGTGGTGATTACCGTAGAGGTTTTTCCTTTAAGGCTTGCCGCCAGCTCATCGCATTTTGCTTTTGTTCTGCTGGCAATACAGATTTGTGTAAATACCTCACTGACCTGACAACATTTACGAATGGCAACAGAGGCAACCCCTCCGCAGCCGATAACCAATACTTTACTCATTTTTTCCTCTCATTCTGCTGCTTTAGCAGCATGTTAATCCTACTTCCTGATAAACGATCTACTCTTTTTCTGCCAGAGCCAATAAAAGCTCTCTTAGCACCTTGCAGGCAGTTGCGGTGGATACACCGCTGGTGTCCAGCATGGGTGCCAGTTCATTAATGTCTGCCCCTACTACCATGGTTCGGGACACCAATAAAATAGCCTCCAAAAGCTGCATAAAGGTAACACCTCCTGCCTCAGGAGTACCGGTTCCCGGAAAGACCGAAGGGTCAAGACAGTCCAAATCAATGGTAAAATACACCGGTGTACCGGCATTCCTTAAGGTATCTGTCAACTCTTTCAGACCGAAAAAATCAAAAAGGTGCATATCCGTATGCTCTTTGGCAAAAGCAAATTCTTCTCTTTCTCCGCTGCGAATCGCAAACTGATGAATTCTCCCATCCCCCACTAAATCATAGGCCCTGCGCATTACCGAGGCATGGTTTAACGTAGCCCCCAGATAATCCTGCCGCAGGTCTGCATGGGCATCAAACTGAATAATGTGCAAATCCGGATAACAGCTAAGTGCAGCCTTGACAGCACTTAGGGTAACCAAATGTTCTCCTCCCAGTAAAAGGGGGAGCTTTCCATCCTTTAAAATATGTAAGGAGCGTTCCTCAATGGCTTCAAGAGCCAGTCTGCTGTCGCCTATACAAAGCTCCATATCTCCGCTGTCAAAAACAGCATAGTCGCATAAGTCCTTTTTTTGATAAGGACTGTAGGTCTCCAGGCCAAAGCTCTCATGGCGGATAGCCGATGGGCCAAACCTGGCTCCGGGCCGAAAGCTGGTTGTAGAATCAAAAGGAGCCCCGTAAAGTACAATATCTGCTGATTCATATTCGGCATCGCAGCCGATAAAGGCTTCTACATTTTTGGATAACATATTTTCCTCCTTTCTCAAGCAGCCCTAAAAGCTCAAAACATAAATGTCGTCAGCCTTATTCTACCTCTTCAAGCATCTTTTCCAAAAAGGCCGGAAGATAGAAAGCGCCTATATGCAGCTTGGTGGTATAATACCTCGTTCTTAAATTCAAACCCAGCCATTTATCCACCTCCAAATCATCGATAGGATGGTATTTTTTACTGGCAAAACCGAACAGCCAATAGCCCGCAGCGTAGGTGGGAATATGTGCCTGATAAACCCGGCTGATGGGGAAGGTATTGACGATCCGTTTATGGCTTCTTTGCATTTCCTCGGCATCATGCTGATAAAAGGGACTTCCCTGCTGATTTACCATGATTCCGTCTTCACGCAGGGCATTGTAACAAATCCCGTAAAATTCCCGGGTAAAATACCCTTCTGATGGCCCGAAGGGGTCCGTGGAGTCTACGATTATCAAATCGTATTCCTCCTTTTTCCGGCGAATAAAGCGAAGAGCATTGTCGAAAAAAATATTCACCCTGCTGTCATCAAGACGGCAGGCATTTTCCGGCAGATAAGTACGGCAGGCCTCTACGACCTCCGGATCCATTTCCACCAGATCGATACGCCGAACCTGCTCATAACGTGCCAGTTCCCGCACTACTCCCCCATCTCCTGCACCAATGACCAAAATATCCTTAATGCAGGGATGAACCGCCATGGGAACATGGGTAATCATCTCGTCGTAAATAAACTCGTCTCGTTCTGTCAGCATTACGTTACCATTCAAGGCCAGGACTCTGCCAAACTCAGGTGTATCAAAAATATCAATTTGCTGGTAATCACTTTTTTTAGAGTACAAATGCCGGTGCACACGGATGCTGTGCTTCACATCCGGCGTATGAAACTCACTAAACCACATTTCCATAATAATCCCCATGCATAGAACAGGCCTTGCCTGTTCTATTGCTCAAATAAATAAGTGAAAATTTTTAATTTTAACACTAATCATCCATTCCGAAGCGTTTGCACCGAGAAACGCAAACCGAATTTCAGACTCAGCTCTGCGATCAAAGGATTTGTGACGCTTCGGCACAAATCCCGGATTGAAAAATAAGCTATCAAGCTTATTTTTCAATCTAATCCCCATTCCGAAGCGTTTGCACTGAGAAACGCAGACCGAATTTCTGACTCAGCTCTGCGACCCAAGGATTTGTGACGCTTCAGCACAAATCTCGGAGTTAGTCCCCTGCATACTGCTGTATTTATGATACCAGGGTCAAAAGGTCTGAACCCACATGAGCTTGCTCAAATGTGGGTGAATGTCCTTGAGACCCGCCAAAATATGAGCTTAAAAGTGGGGGAGTACATTAATGTTGATGATTGCCGGGTCTTCCGGCCCTGTCAAGGAACAGCCCTTAGTCCTTGCATATTCGATATAGTCCAGGATTTCTGCCGTGATCCTTTCTCCTGGAGATAAAATAGGAATTCCCGGCGGATAGCACATGACAAACTCGCTGCATACACAGCCTTTACTTTCCCTTAAGGGAATACTCTTTTTGTTGGCATAAAAGGCCTCCTGAGGGCTTAAAACTACCTCGGGGTCAATATATTCCTGGCTTAATAATCCGCTGCTGTCTCGTTGAAATCTTCTTCGGATTTCTGCCAAAGCACTGACCAGTCTTTCCAGCTCCTGGGGCCGGTCTCCGATGGACAGATAGGCTAAAATATTTCCGATATCCCCAAACTCGATCTGAATGTCATATTCATCCCTTAACAGGTCATAGACTTCAATCCCTGCAAGACCGATATCTCTGGTATGTACACTGAGCTTAGTGGGATCAAAATCAAAAATTGAATTCCCATTAATTAATTCCTGGCCAAAGGCATAATAACCACCGATGGCATTGATTTCCTCTCGGGCATATTCGGCCATATCCGCAACCCTGGCAAAAACCTCTTTTCCCCGAAGAGCCAGATTTCTTCTGCTGATATCCAGGCTGGACATCAGCAGATAGCTGCCGGAGGTGGTCTGGGTCAGATTGATCATCTGCCGCACATGACCAGGGTTCATGTTTGACCCGATCAGTAAAAGGCTTGACTGAGTCAGACTGCCGCCGCTTTTATGCATGGATACGGCTGCCATATCCGCTCCGGCTTCCATTGCGGATATGGGCATACCTACTCCAAAATAAAAATGGGTTCCATGAGCCTCGTCAGCCAAACAGTACATTCCGGCCTCATGAGCCATTTTGACAATAGCCTTGACATCACTGCAAATTCCATAATAGGTAGGGTTATTCACCAGTACCGCTACCGCATCAGGGTGCTCGTTTATAGCCTTCGCCACCTGCTCTCTCTGCATTCCCAGGGCTATCCCCAGCCTGTGATCAACCTCCGGATTTACATACACCGGAACCGCACCGCAAAGTACCAGGGCATTGATGACGCTTCGATGGACATTCCGGGGCAAAATGATTTTATCTCCCCGCTTACAGGTAGAAAGGATCATACTCTGCACCGAGCTGGTGGTTCCCCCTACCATTAAGAAGGCGTGAGCCGCACCAAAGGCATCGGCCGCCAGCATCTCCGCCTTATGAATCACTGACACCGGATGACAGAGATTATCCAACGGCTTCATGCTGTTTACGTCAATGGTTACACATTTTTCTCCCAAAAAAGCGGTAAGCTCAGGATTACCTTTTCCATGCTTGTGTCCGGGTACATCAAAGGGAACTACCCGCATTTGTCTGAAGGTTTCTAAAGCCTCATAAATAGGCGCCTCATTTTGATTAAGCATACTTTTTTCTTTCATAACAATCCCCATACATATCGCAAGCTCTGCTTGCGATACTGCTCAAATGTTTGTGCCGATGTATATCGCAGGCTATACCTGTGATACTGCTGTGTCTTCCAAGTGATGTAAAAACGTAATTATTAAGAACCCCATTGGCAAAATCGCTGTTATGCAGCTTTTCTTTTGCTCATGTGGCTGCTTCGCCATATAAATGTTCAAGGGCAGTCCTTATACAGGCAGAATGTTCCTTGCCTTGAACATTGCATGGCTCTGAATATTGACATACAAACAAAAAAAGCAAGCTGTTATTACACAACTTGCAGAATACTTATACCATTCAAAGAAATGGTTTTTCGTCAAAAAAACTTTTAGGCATCAGCTTAATAAAAGAAAAATTAAGGATATGCCAAAACACAGAGTCTATATAGCAACAATACTTTTACTACTCTTTATTGACCGTTTCACAAGTTTGCGTAATCTACGCATTCGGTTATAAAGTAACCAACTTATAAAAATTTCACATTCAATCAATAAGGCGGCAATCCGCCAATCGGCAGTGGACCCGGCTGTCCGTATGGCCTTAACTCCTTCGGAGTGGTCCGTAATAATCGCTTTGGAAAGACTCTGTTATCAAGATTCGTTCCGATACATAGACTAATCTATTTTGAAAGGTTTGTCAAGACGTATTGGAAAGTAATGGATCTGATTTAATAGCAAAATTTCTCGAACTTTTTCGAATTTTTTCTATTGCCTGATTCTCCGCTTTATGATAAAAGGTTATAGAAGATAGTATCATGAAATATAATGATGTGAGTGTCAAAGGTATTTTTCCGTTATCAACGTGATCAATGAGGTTGCTTATGTATCAAAATCATACTTTTATTCTCTTTTTACTTAAAATTTTACAGGGCTCACTGATTGGTCTGGGGGCTGTATTACCCGGCATATCCGGTGGAGTTCTCTGTGTGGTTTTTGGCATCTATCCTACAATAATGGCGTTTTTAGCAGACCCTCTTCACCATTTTAAAAGCCATATGCCCAAGCTGCTGCCTATTGGAATCGGCGGAATTATCGGCTTTCTGGGAATAGCCAATCTGCTTTCCGTTTTACTGGAGAAATACCCGGCTCCCTCTGTCTGTGTATTCATCGGTCTTATTGTCGGAATGCTGCCTTCCCTGTTTCGGGAAGCCGGAGAAAAGGGAAGGGATGGAAAATCCTATACAGCAATGTATCTTGCAATGGGAATAGTCTTTTCTCTCCTGGTCATTCTTCAGCTATCCTCTGTAGAAATCACCCCGGGCTTTGTCTGGTTTATTTTCTGTGGCTGCTGTCTGGCCTTAAGCGTTATTGTTCCCGGAATGAGTTTTTCTACTCTGCTTATGCCGCTGGGCCTCTATGAGCCTTTTGTAAGCGGCATAGGTCATATGGATTTTAGCATATTAATTCCAGGAGGCATCGGTGCTCTGGCTACACTGGTGCTTTTATCCAGAGTAATCAATAATCTGTTTGCCCATCACTATTCCATCGCTTTCCATGCCATTATCGGGATAGTAATTGCGGCTACAATTATGATTATTCCCTTCAGCAGCTTCACCGAATCTCCGGAGGCCTTTACTACAAATATTATTTGTTTATGCCTTGGGGGGATAGCCTCTCTTCTTCTGGATCGGTTTAACCGGAAATTCTCCTTTGAGTAGTCGGAGGCTTCCATCCCTCAGCTCGAGTAAGACTATGAAATATGCTGTAAAATCCAATCAATATACTTATTTCGTTTCATTATACTGAGCTTATATTTGTCATTGTTCTTCAGGATAATCATAATACCGAAGGGAAAAAACATAGAAATCATACAGGGCTTAACCTGGGCAATATCTGCCATATTAATTTCCCAACTGGCACTTTTTGTTCCAATCAGACCTGAGGCAAAAAATGCAATGCGCTGATCAGTAAAATACGCCTTTCCTGACACCTGCTTGCTGGACAGCATCTTTGGTGTTTTCCAACAGTCTGCTGTCACCTTTTCTGCAAAAATCTGTTCGCCTTCTCTTGTTTCAAATACTAGTACAACGAATAATAAGTAACTAACACCTTGACTTGCCTGATTTTTCATCTGCGGCGTTGTCGTCAATCGACGTAGCCACCGCTACGCCTCATTCCTCCGCCTTGCATATGAAACAATCATTCTGCGTCAATGTATCAGAAACTTATTATTCG